>JASIGS010000265.1 GCA_030052355.1 Streptosporangiaceae bacterium
GCCGACTCGCCCGCGACGTCGGCTGCCAGCGGGACGGGCTGCGCAAGCAGTTCCGACAGCCGTGCCGCCACCGGCGCGAGTGACGGGCCGCCAGCAGCCCGCTCGGCGTAACCCGCGCCGGACGGCCTGCCCAGGTGTGCACAGATCAGCACCCGCCCGCCACGTTCCCGCAAAGCGCTGATCGTCGGCATGGTGGCGCGGATCCGCAGGTCGTCGGTGATCGCGGTGCCGTCGAGCGGGACGTTCAGGTCCGCCCGCAGCAGGACGACCTTCCCGGATACGTCGAGCGAGTCAAGTCCCCTCATGACGGCAGGTGCGAGCCGACCAGGGTCACCAGGTCGGCGAGCCGGTTCGAGTAGCCCCACTCGTTGTCGTACCAGCCGATCACCTTGACCTGGTCGCCGAAGGACATCGTGAGCTTCGAGTCGAACGTGCAGGAGTACGGGGTGCCGACGATGTCGGACGACACGATCGGGTCGGAGGTGTAGTGCAGGTAGCCCTTGAGCGGGCCGTCCGCGGCGGCGCGGTAGGCGGCGTTGACCTCGTCGACCGCGACGGCGCGCTCGAGCTGGACGACCAGGTCGGTCACCGAGCCGTCCATCACCGGCACCCGCATCGCCAGGCCGTCAAGCTTGCCCTTCAGCTCGGGCAGCACGAGCGCCGTCGCCTTCGCCGCCCCCGTCGTCGTCGGGATGATGTTCTGCGCGGCCGCCCGCGCCCGGCGCAGGTCCTTGTGCGGGAAGTCCAGGATCACCTGGTCGTTGGTGTAGGCGTGGATCGTGGTCATCAGGCCCTTGCGGATGCCGAAGCTCTCCTGCAGGACCTTCGCCATCGGCGCGACGCAGTTCGTGGTGCAGGATGCGTTGGAGATGATGTCGTGACTGGCCGGGTCATAGCGGTCGTCGTTGACGCCCATCACGATCGTGATGTCCTCGCCCTTCGCCGGGGCCGAGATGACCACCTTGCGCGCGCCGCCCGCCAGGTGCTTCCGTGCGTCATCGGCGCTGGTGAACCGGCCGGTCGACTCCACGACGACATCCACGCCGAGCTCGCCCCAGGGCAGCGCCGCCGGATCACGCTCGGCCAGCATCTTGATTTTGTGATCGCCGACCCTGATGACGTCACCGTCCGCCGTCACGTCCACGTCGAGCGTGCCCAGCACTGTGTCGTACTTGAGCAAGTGCGCGAACGTTGGCAGGTCACCGAGGTCGTTCGCAGCGACGATCTCGATGCCGCCGCCGGCGCCTGCGTGCACCGCACGCCAGAAGTTGCGCCCGATCCGGCCGAACCCGTTGATCCCCACCCGCACGGTCACTGCAACATCCCTCCGGTCCGCTCGCTCACGGCTCGCACCGAGCCGCCAGTCTTGCCCTGCCAAAACTTACCGGACCGGCCGCTTATGCTGGCAGCCGACGTCGGCTGACGCGGGTGACGGCGGGGACGAGGGATCGCGTTGCGAAAAACAGGACTCCGGCGCCTTGGCGCCAGGCTGCCGAGCGGGTGGTCGGGCACCGCCAGGGCGCTGGCAGCCTCGGTCGGAATTGCGGTCGCCGGAGCGCTGCTCTGGGGCCTGGTTGCCATGATCTTCAAGACCCAGCTGTCGCTCTTCGGGCTGCTGATCGGCGCCGGCATCGGCGCGATCGTGGCGCGTTACCGCGGCGCACACTGGCCGACGATCGCGGCGGGCGCCGTCATCGCCGTGGCCGGGTGCGCGCTCGGCACGCTGCTCGGCCTGGTCTTCGTGGCACTCGACTCCGGCGCCAGCCTCTCCTTTGTCCTGTCGCACCTGAGCGGGCCGTCGGGCTTGCTGCACTACTACCCGCACTCGGTAGGCATCCTCGGCCTGCTGTTCTGGATCATCGCCGCCGCGGCGGCGATCAGCATCCCGCTGCGCGCCAGGCCGACCCCGCCTGCGCAGGCACAGCCGGTGCAGGCGCATGCTGGCGAGGAACCCGGCAGCTGAGGCTCAGACCGGGCCAGGCCGCTACGGCAGCAGCATGTCGGCGCTCAGCGTCGCCTCTGTGTTCGGCACCCCGAGTTCCATCGCGCGCCGGTCCGCAAGGGCGAGCAGCCGGCGTATCCGGCCCGCGATCGCATCCTTGGTCAGCACCGGCTCCGCGAGCTGGCCAAGTTCCTCCAGGCTTGCCTGACGGTGCTTGATCCGCAACTCGCCGGCCAGGATGAGATGCTCGGGCGCGTCGGGTCCGAGGATCTCCAGTGCTCGCTCAACCCGGGCGCCCGCCGCCACGGCTGCACGCGCGCTGCGGCGCAGGTTGGCATCGTCGAAATTCGCGAGCCGGTTCGCTGTCGCCCTCACCTCGCGACGGATCCGCCGTTCCTCCCAGGCAAGCACGCTGTCATGCGCACCCAGCCTCGTGAGCAGCGCGCTGATCGAATCGCCATCCCTGACCACCACCCGGTCCACGCCGCGTACGTCGCGCGCCTTGGCGTGGATCTTGAGCCGCCTGGCCGCGCCCACCATGGCCAGCGCTGCTTCCGGCCCCGGGCAGGTGACCTCGAGCGACATGGACCTGCCTGGCTCCGTCAGCGAGCCGTGCGCGAGGAACGCCCCGCGCCAGGCCGCAGCGCAGTCGCAGGTGGTTCCTGACACCACCTGGCGCGGCAGCCCGCGCACGGGGCGGCCGTAGTTGTCGACCAGGCCGGTCTGCCGGGCCAGGCTCTCGCCGTCGTTGTGGACCCGGACGAGGTAGCGGCTGCCCTTGCGCAGTCCGCCCGGCGCCAGCACGATGAGGTCGGACGCGTGACCGAACACCTCGGCGATGTCCTTGCGCAGCCGCCGCGCGGCCGCGCCGGTATCCAGTTCGGCCTCCACCACGATCCGGCCGGCCGCTATGTGCAGCCCGCCGGCGAAGCGCAGCAGGGCGGACACCTCGGCCTTGCGGCAGCACGGCTTGAGCACGGTGACCCGGCTGAGCTCATCCTTGACCTGGCCGGTCAGGGCCATTGGCGTCACTCCCCCTCGAATATCTGCGCGAAGGCGCCCGCCAGCCGGAGTGGATCGTGACGGGGCGACCCATCCGCCATCGCCAGGTCGGCCAGGACCAGGCGAGCGCCGAGCAGTTCGGCCGCCTTCTCCAGTTCCCCTACCGTGCCGCCCGCGGCAGCCCGGTCCGCGAGCACCACGTCCGCGGTCAGCTGCGGTGCATGCTCCGCCAGGACCTGCAGATGGGTGTGCGGGTAGAACCCGTCGGTCTCACCGGGTTGCGGCGCCAAGTTCAGCGCTACCAGCCTCCGCGCACGTGTGCCAACCAGCGCCGCGGCCAGTTCGGGCACCAGCAGGTGCGGCAGCACGCTGGTGAACCACGAGCCAGGTCCGAGCACTACCCAGTCTGCGGCCCCGATCGCCTGCACCGCATCCGGGCAGGCGGGCGGGTCTGCGGGTATCAGTGATACAGACCGTACCCGTCCCGTCGTGGATGCGCAGGCGACCTGGCCGCGAACCATGCTGACCTCGTCCGGCCTGTCCGGGTCTGCACCTTCCACTTCGGCCACCAGGTCCAGCGGCACTGAGGCCATCGGCAAGACCCGCCCGTACGCGCCGAGAAGCCGGGCTACCCAGTCCAGCCCTTGGACCGTATCGCCGAGCAGTTCCCACAGCGCGACGATCAGCACGTTACCGACCGAGTGGCCGCCGAGCCCGCCGTCCCCGGAGAACCTGTGCTGTATGACCTGGCTCCACGTGTCGCCCCACGCGTCGTCGCCGCACAGCGCGGCCAGCGCCATCCTCAGGTCGCCGGGCGGGAGCACGCCGAACTCCCGCCGCAGCCGTCCGCTGGACCCGCCATCGTCGGCGACGGTCACGATGGCCGTCAGGTCCTTGGTCACGCGGCGCAGGCCGGACAGCGAAGCGTAGAGCCCGTGCCCGCCGCCGAGCGCGACCACGCGGCGCGGCCGCGGCCTCCCGTTCTCGCTGCGAGGCACCGCGCTGCCAGCCGAGTTCACCGGATCAGGCATGCTCATTCGCGGCCGAGGTCCCGGTGCGTCACCTGGATGGCGGGACAGGACTGCGACAGCCGGGCGGCGATCTCGTCGGCCATCACCACGCTGCGGTGCTTTCCGCCCGTGCACCCGACGGCCAGCACCACGAAGTGACGGCCGGAGCCCTCGTAACCAGCCAGCGCGATCTGCAGGGCGCTGACGTAGGCGTCGAGAAACTCGCGAGCCCCTGGCTGACTCAGTACGTAGTCCATCACCGGCCTGTCCCTGCCGGTGAGCGGGGCAAGCTCGGGAATCCAGTGCGGGTTGGGCAGGAACCGGCAGTCTGCCACCATGTCCGCGTCGACGGGCAGGCCGTATTTATAGCCGAACGACACGATCGCGAGCCTCAGGCCCGCGGTCGCGTCGGTGGCGAACGAGGCTCGCATCCGCGACCTGAGCTCGTGCACGTTGAGACTCGTCGTGTCCACCACCAGGTCGGCCTCGGCGCGCATGCCCTGCAGCAGTTCCCGCTCGGCGGCGATCCCGTCGACTACCCGGCCGCCCTCCTGCAGCGGGTGCGGACGAGAGACGCTGTCGAACCTGCGGACCAGCGTCTCATCCGATGCCTCGAGGAAGATCACGTACGGCCGCACGCCGCGGGCGTGCAGTTCGCTGATCGCCGACTTCAGGTCGGTCGTGAACGCCCTGCTGCGGATGTCCACGACCGCGGCCAGCCTGGGCACGGCGCCCATGGCCCGGCTGGCCAGCTCGGCCATTGTCGGCAGCAGGCCCGCGGGCATGTTGTCGGCCACGAAGTAATCCAGGTCCTCGAGCGCCTTGGCGGCCGTGCTCCGCCCGGCTCCGGATAGCCCGGTGATGATCACGATCTCCTGCGCTGTGCCGTCCGCGCTCATGTCCCTGCTCATGTTCGCGCTCACGCCCCGCCCCCGCTGGCAGCACCGGCCGTGCTGCCGTCCTTGTGCAGTGCCGCGTAGACCGCTTCGGCGATGCGCTGACCGAAGCCGGGCACGGCAGCGATCTCGGCCACCGTCGCCGAGCTGAGCTTGCGCACCGAGCCGAACTGCCGCAGCAGCGTAGCTCGTCGCGCCGGGCCCAGGCCGGGAACCGCGTCGAGCTCGCTTCTGGTCGCCGCTGCGGCCCGCTTCGACCTGTGGTACGTGATCGCGAACCTGTGCGCCTCGTCCCTGACCCGCTGCAACAGGTACAGGCCCTCACTACTGCGCGGCAGGATCACCGGCGCGTCCTCGCCCGGCAGCCAGACCTCTTCGAGCCGCTTGGCCAGGCCGCACACGGCGACGTCGACGATGCCCAGCTCGTCAAGCGCCCGCACGGCCGCCGCGACCTGCGCGGGCCCGCCGTCGATCACGAGCAGGTTCGGCGGGTAGGCGAACTTGCGCTGCTCGGAGTCGGCCGGCTGGCCGAACTCGTCCGTCTCGACCAGCGCCGCCGTCGCCTGCTCGTCCAGGTAACGCCTGAACCGCCTGGTGATCACCTCGTGAATGGCGGCCACGTCGTCGGTTCCGTCGAGGCCTCTGATCGCGAACCGGCGGTACTCCGACTTGCGGGCCAGCCCATCCTCGAATACGACCATGGAAGCCACGACGTGGGTGCCCTGCAGGTTCGACACGTCGTAGCTCTCGATCCGCAGCGGTGCCTCGTCAAGTCCGAGCGACTCCTGGATCTCGTGCAGCGCCACACTGCGGGTCGTCAGGTCGCTTGCCCGCCGCGTCTTGTGCACGGCGAGCGACTCCATTGCGTTCCTGGCGACGGTATCGAGCAGTGCCTTCTTGTCCCCGCGCTGCGGCACGCGCAGGCTTACCCGGCCGCCACGCCTGGCTGCCAGCCACTCCTCCATCGTGGCCGACTCCGGCGGCAGCCTCGGCACCAGCACCTCTCGCGGGATGGCCGAGCGGCTCTCGCTCGCCTGGCGGGCGGCGCGGTTACCGGGCCCCGGCCTGCCGGTGCCGACCCGGCTGACCGCGTCAGAGGCGACCGGATCGTCGTCATAGACCTGGCCGAGAAAGTGCTCGACGAGCTCCTCCGTCGTGACGTCCTCGACCTTGTCGACCACCCAGCCGCGCTGCCCGCGGACCCGGCCGTCGCGCACGTAGAACACCTGGACCGCCGCTTCGAGCTGATCCTCGGCGAGCGCGATCACGTCGCAATCGGTCCCGTCCGGCAGCACCACCGCCTGCTTCTCCAGCGCCCGTTGCAGTGCCTGGATGTCGTCGCGCAGCCTGGCCGCACGCTCGTACTCCTCGGCGGCGGCTGCCTCGCGCATCTGTCCTTCCAGGCGCCGGATGAACTTGCCGGTCTGTCCCGCCATGAAGTCACAGAACTCCTCGGCGAGCTGCCGGTGCTCAGCCGCGCTGATCCGCCCCACGCACGGCGCCGAGCACTTGCCGATGTAGCCGAGCAGGCACGGCCGGCCGATCTGGCCCGCGCGCTTGAACACACCAGCCGAGCACGTCCTGACCGGGAACACCCGGAGCAGCGTGTCCACGGTGTCCCTGATCGCCCAGGCATGCGAGTACGGGCCGAAGTAGCGCACGCCGCGCCGCTTGGCCCCGCGCATCACCTGGACCCGCGGGAACTCCTCGTTCATCAGCACCGCGAGGTAGGGGTAACTCTTGTCGTCGCGGTACCTGACGTTGAATCTCGGGTCGAACTCCTTGATCCAGGAGTACTCGAGCTGGAGGGCCTCGACCTCGGTACCGACAACCGTCCAGTCCACCCGGGCGGCCGCGGTGAGCATCGACTGAGTGCGCGGGTGCAGGCTGGCGAAGTCGGCGAAGTACGAGTTCAGCCGTGACCTCAGGTTCTTCGCCTTGCCGACGTAGATAACGCGGCCGCGGTCGTCGCGGAACCTGTAGACGCCGGGAGACTCTGGGATCGAGCCGGGCGCCGGCCGGTAGCTCGCCGGATCTGCCACAGGCCAACTCTATGCACTCCCGGACGCCGGCCGGCCGGTGTCACTGACCGGTCTGCGACCCGGCCTCCTTGAGCAGTGCCAGGACCTCAGCCTCCCGGTACCGGCGGTGCCCGCCGAGCGTCCGGACGGCGGTGAGCCTGCCGTCCCGCGCCCACCTGGTGACCGTCTTCGGATCGACGCGGAAGATCGCAGCGACCTCCGCCGGGGTCAGTAGCCGGTCGGCCTCGGGAATCATCCTGCCGCTCATCCGGACTGCCTCCTGCTTGCCGGATCCACCGCTGCCCGCGCGGTCGATGTTCTGGCCCCCTCCTTTCAGTTTACCCTTAACCTGTTAATAACCGTCATTGCGGAAAAAAGCGCAGCCACACCGATAATCCCCGACGTCGTTCGGCGTACCAGCCTCGGGCGTCAGCGTGCGGACTGCAGCCTGAGCTTGGCGGCTAGCCCCCCGGGAGGATCCCTGGACCCCCGTCGGGGTCGCGGGAGTACTCGGCCGGCGCGAAGACGACGATCGCCGCAAGGTCTTGCGTCACGGCGACGAACCGGTGTACCTCTCCGGCCGGCACGTAGACAACAGAGCCCGCCGCCACATCCACCCGGTCAGCGCCCGACTCGAGCACGGCCCGTCCGGCGGTCACGACGTAGATCTCGTCCTCGGTATGCGGCGACTGGAGGTCCAAGCCGCCTGCCGGGATCGAGTACGTGCCGACGCTGAGGTCAGCCACGCGAAGGTGCTCGGCCCAGTGCACCTGCTCTCCTGCTTCCGGCCGGCTGAACTCCGCCGCGGCCGCCAGGACCTTCATGACGCATGCTCGCGAGGCTCGCGCCACATCAGCCAGAGCGTGGGCCCGCCGTGCGGGATTGTCAGTTCTCGCGTCACCGAGAATCCGTGGCTGCGGTAGAACGGCACGTTGCTCTCCTTGCTCGACTCCAGGTAGGCGGGCAGGCCAGCCGCGTCGCACCGGGCCAGCCGGGAGCGCATCAGGCCGCTGCCGACCCCGGTGCCCTGGACCGACGGATCGGTCCCGATCCCCGACAGGTACCAGTGCGGCTGGTGCGGATGGGCCTCGATCAGCTTGGCGTAGGTGTCGGTGGCGACGCCCAGCCGTGACCGCAGCGCCCAGGTGAACTGTGCCAGCGAGGCGAGCTGCTGCCAGCCAGACGGACGCCACGCGCCGGGCGGTACCCAGATCGCGCAGCCCAGCACGCTGGCTCCGGACACGGCGACCTCGGTGCCCTCGTGCCGCAGGCTGGTGCCGCGCAGCGTCACCGCGAAGAACCTCGGCAGCCTCAGGTGCCGCATCCTGTCGTCAGGGAAGATCCACCGCATGACCGGGTCGTCGGCGAAGGCCCTGGCGAGTGTCGCCACCGCACGCCGCAGGTCCGCCCGCGCGAACGGGCGGACGGCCCGTCCCTCGCCGCTCGCCTGCGCCACGCTGGCATGCTATCGCCAGCCAAGTACGCTGAGGCCGCCCCGGCCGCCGCGCCACAGCCGCTAGCTCGAGGAGGCCCAGCATCGTCGTCATCTGCGTTCTCGCATCCGCGGCAGCGCTCGCCTGGCTGTACCTGCTGGCACTGCACGGCGGTTTCTGGCGCACCGGCCACCGCCTCCCGACAGGTGGTCAGAAGCCGCCGGGGCTGCCGTCCGTCGTCGCCATCGTGCCGGCCAGGAACGAGGCGGACATGCTCCCGGCGTGCCTGCCGAGCCTGCTGGCGCAGGACTACCCTGGCCAGTTCGGCGTTGTCGTCGTCGACGACGACAGCGACGACGGCACCGCCGACGCGGCCGAGCTTGCGGGCAAGGCCGCGGGCTGGCGCGTCGTCAGGGCTGGGAACGCGACGCCCGCTGCCGCCCGGCCCGAGCCGCCGGCAGACCGGACGCTGACCGTGGTCGCTGCCAGCCCCGCCCCGCGCGGCTGGGCGGGCAAGGTCTGGGCCATGTCGGAGGGCCTGGCGGCCGCCGGTACGCACGCGCGGTACGTGCTGTTCACCGACGCCGACATCGCGTACGCCCCCGGCACGCTCACGGCGCTGGCCAGTGCCGCGTCGGGCGGCGGGTTCGGGCTGGTCTCGCAGATGGCACGGCTGCGCACGGTCACGCCCTGGGAGCGACTGCTCGTTCCGGCCTTCGTGTACTTCTTCGCGCAGCTCTACCCGTTCGGGCGGGTCGCCGACCCCCGGTCGAGAACCGCGGCGGCCGCCGGCGGCTGCATGCTCGTCGAGACCGGCGTGCTCGCCGCGGCCGGCGGGCTCGCCGGAATCCGCGGTGCCCGCATCGACGACGTCGCGCTCGGGCGGCTGGTGAAGCGGTCCGGCGCGCGGTGCTGGCTCGGGCTCAGCACGGACGTCGTCAGCGTGCGGCCTTACGGGCGGCTGGCCGACATCTGGCAGATGGTGGCGCGCAGCGCGTACACCCAGCTGCGCTACTCGCCGGCCGCGCTGGCGGGCACGCTCGTCAGCCTCGGCTGGCTGTACCTGCTGCCCCCAGCCGCGTTTGCGGCGGGTCTGGCCGCCCTGGCGGCGGGCGCCAGCACGGGGCTGTCGACCTGGCTGGCGGTGGCCGGCCTCGCCGGATGGCTCGTCATGGCGGTCACGTACGCGCCGATGCTTCGCCTGTACCGGCTCTCGCCGCTGCGAGCGCTGACGCTGCCGCTGGTGGCCGGGCTGTACGCGGCGATGACCGCCGATTCGGCCCGCCGCCACCGGGCCGGGCGGGGCGGCGCCTGGAAAGGCCGGGTCATCCAGGCACCGGACGAGCTGGAAGACAGCTAGGACAATGGCTCCGGCGAAGGTGACCATCGCGCCCGATGGATCCGACGGGTTGGTCAGGTGAACGAATTCACAAACGCAGGTTCGCCGATCGGGACAAGGCGATCTAGCCCGGTCACCTGGTCTGATGCAAAGGAGTGACAGAACCTCGGGAGTAAGGAAGTGACGTGAGCGCGATTCAGGGCCCGGTCGAGGCCGGAACCGAGGCGGAGCGGGCCGGCCGCGCCAAGACGATCCCGGTGCTGTGCTATGGCCTCGGCCCGATCGGCCTGGCGATCGCTGGGTTGCTGTGCGACCGGCCGGGAGTGACGGTGACCGGTGCCGTGGACATCGACCCGGGCAAGGCCGGCGCTGATCTGGGCGCTCTGCTTGGCCGGCCCACGCCGATCGTCACTGTCGCGCGTGACGCGGGCCCGGCGCCGGCGGGCGGCGTAGCGGTGCACGCCACGGGTTCCGGGCTGGCGGACGTGGAACCGCAGCTCGCCGCGTTGCTGGAGCACGGCTGGAACGTGCTGTCCACATGCGAGCAGCTTGTCTACCCGCACGCAGCCGACCCGGCCGTGGCGCAGCGGCTGCAAGCGCTTGCGCTGCGGCACGGGCGCACGCTGCTTGGCGCGGGCATCAACCCGGGCTTCTTGCTCGACGCGCTGGTGCTGGTCCTGACCGGTGCCTGCGCGGTCGTGCGATCGGTTCAGGTCCGCCGTGTAGTGGACACCAACGCCCGGCGCATCCCGTTGCAGCGCAAGGCGGGCGTGGGACTGACAGAGGCGGAGTTCCGGGCCCGGGCTGAAGCGGGCCGGATCGGCCACGTCGGGCTGCGCGAGTCGGCCCTGATGGTGGCGGGCCGCCTAGGCTGGCAGGTAGATGAGTACACGGAGCGGATCGAACCGGTGATCGCCGAGACGTCGGTGGGCACCGGACTGGGCAACGTCCCGGCCGGCGGCGTCATCGGCCAGCGCCAGCGTGCGGCCGTGCTCAGCGGCGGCCGGCAGGTGCTGCGCTACGACCTTCAGATGAGCGCTGCCGCGCCCGCGACCGACAGCATCGAGATCGACGGCGACCCCCCGCTACGCCAGCACATCTCCGGCGGGATCAACGGCGACATCGGCACCGCCGCGGTGATCGCCAACCTCGTCCCGGTCGTTGCCGCCGCCCGGCCCGGCCTGCTCACCATGGCAGAGATCCTGCCGCTGGCGGCCGGAGCGACCGGATGAGCGCCGGACCGGGCCGGACTGGTACCGGACAGCGACCACCGGCGCAGCGCACGGACGCGATCGACGAGCTCTACCGCGAAGCCAACCCCCGCTCGCGCGAGGCATTCGAGCGGCAGCAGAAGGTGATCGCGGGCGGATACTCTCACCTGGCGCGTCAGCTGGCACCGTTCCCGCTGTTCATCGACTCGAACCGGGCCGCCCGCAAGCGCGACATAGACGGCCACGAGTACATCGACTACTGGATGGGCCACGGTTCGATGCTCCTCGGGCACGCTCATCCCGCGGTTACCGAGGCGATCGCCGAACAGGCGGGGCGCGGCACGCATGCGGGCGGCGAGACCGAGCTGGCCGTCGAGTGGGCCACCCTCATCCAGCAGATGGTGCCCTCGGCCGAGCGCGTCCGGTTCGTCGCCTCGGGCGGGGAGGCCACCCAGCTGGCGATGCGGCTCGCGCGCGCCTACACCGGCAAGGACCTGATCGTCAGGTTCGAGTCGGCCATGCACGGCTGGCATGACGCCGCCGCGGTCGGCGGCCCGCCGCACGCAGCGGCGCGCCCGCCCGGCGTGCCCAGGGCGGTCAGCGACACGATGGTGCTGCTGCCGTTCAATGACCTGGACGCGGTCGAGCGCGCGCTCAGCAGCCGCGACGTGGCCGCGGTGATCATGGAACCCGGTGGCCCGCACAGCGATACCGTCCCGTCCGATCCGGGATTCCTGCGCGGCGTCCGCGAGCTCACGGCCCAGCGGGACGTGCTGCTCATCTTCGACGAGGTGGTGTCCGGATTCCGCTACGCGCTGGGCGGTGCCCAGGAGTTCTTCGGCGTCATCCCTGACCTGACCGCGCTCGGCAAGATCATCGGAGGCGGCCTGCCGTGCGGGGCTCTCGTGGGCCGGGCCGACCTCATGGAACTCTTCGACTGGCGTCAGGACCAGAACTGGGAGCGCTCGCGCATGATCCCGCACCCTGGGACCTGGAACGCCGCGCCGGTCACGGCGGCCGCAGGCGTGACAGCGCTGCGCCTGGTGCGCGAGACCGGCGCTGCCGAGCGCGCTCGCGGCCTCGCGCAGCGCCTCATCGGCGGCTTCAACATGATGTTCGGCGAGCTGAACGTGCAGGCCTTCGCCTACGGCAGGTCGTCGATCTTCACGCTGTGCCCTGGTGAACCGCCGCCGTTGGTGCGCGAGGACTTTTCCACCGCGCTGGCCGACGCCAGACAGCTCGCTGCCGGGTGGGGCCCGGCCGGCTCCATGCTGCGCAAGGCGATGATCCTGGAGGGGATCGACCTGATGGGACCGCACGGCTTCATGTCCGCCGCACACACCGAAGAGGACGTGGATGCCACCTGCGAGGCACTGGGCCGCGCGATCGCCAGGATGCGCAAGACCGGCTGGCTGTAGGTGGACGCTTGCGGTCTTGGCGCTGTCGGACGGTACAAGCCAGCCGGCACTACTTCTAATCCGGCGACGATGAGCTAGCTCACGCCGTTACCCGATTGTGTTCTCGTGAAGCCAACCGCGCTGGCGGACGTCAGCGACGCAGCCAGGCGGGCACTGGCCGACGCGGACGCTGCCGCCCTGGCCAGCGGCGTCGAGGTCAGGGAGATGACGCACGCGGCCGAGCACCAAGCGGCCGAGGAACTGCTGGCGCGCGTGTGGTCGGCGGATCCGCTTGGGTCGCCGCTGCCAGCCCACGTGACCCGCACCCTCTCGCTCATCGGTGGGTACGTAGCCGGGGCTTACGACGCCGACGGCGAACTGGTTGGCGCGGCGGCGGGTTTCCTGACCGACGAGACGGCCGAAATGGGACCGGCTCACCTGCACTCGCACATTGCCGGCGTGGCCGAAGCCGCGCGCGGACGCCACATCGGGTTCGCGCTGAAGCTGCATCAGCGGGCGTGGGCGCTGTCGCGCGGTATCACGCGGGTCACCTGGACCTTTGACCCGCTGGTGGCTCGTAACGCCTACTTCAACCTGACCAAGCTCGGCGCTCAGGCGGTCGCGTACCTGGCGGACTTCTACGGCGACATGACGGACGGCATCAACGCCGGGCAGGGTAGCGACCGGCTGCTGGCGCAGTGGGATCTCGTCTCAGAGTCCGCACTGGTCGCGATCCACAGCGAGCCGCCGAGCCGGGACCTGGCTGAACTGGACCTGGCCGCGCTGGCCGGGGACGGCAGGCTGATGCTGCGCCCGGATGCGCGCGGAGCCCCGTGCCGCGTCGATGCTCCCCGGAACGGGCCGGTGGCCTGCGCGATCCCGGCTGACATCGAACGCATGCGGCGAGACGACCCGCAGCTCGCGCTGGCGTGGCGGCTGGCGGTGCGCGCCGTTCTCGGCGGCGCCATGGAGGACGGCTATGTCATCACCGGCTTCGCGCGCCCCGGCTATTACCTGATGCAACCCGTGACCGCACACCGCCGCCCCGACGGCGGCCGCCTGGAGGCTGAAGAATGAAAATCAACGGCTTTGAGCTGCGCCGCGTGCGGATGCCGCTGGTCGCTCCCTTCGAAACCTCGTTCGGCACAGAGACCGAACGGGACGTGCTGCTGCTGCGCGCCGCAGGCCCCGAGTCCGAAGGCTGGGGAGAGTGCGTGGCCATGGGCTCCCCGCTCTACTCCTCCGAGTACGCGGACGGTGCCGCGGCGGTGATCCGCCAGTTCCTGCTCCCCGCGCTTGCGCCCGTCGCGTCGGCGCTGACCGGCCCCGCGGTTGCCACCCAGCTAGCCAGGATCAAGGGCCATCCGATGGCCAAGGCGGCCGTGGAGATGGCAGTCCTTGACGCAGAGCTGCGCGCGTCGGGCATGGCGCTGTCGAGCTACCTCGGCGCCGTGCGGACCCGCGTGGCGGCCGGCGTGTCGGTCGGCATCATGCCCAGCGTCGGCGAACTGCTTGACGTGGTGGCGGGCTACCTCGACGCGGGCTACGTGCGGATCAAGCTGAAGATCAAGCCGGGCTGGGACGTCGAGCCCGTGCGTGCGACCCGCGAGCGCTTCGGCGACGACTTGCTGCTGCAAGTGGACGCCAACACCGCCTATAGCATGTCGGACGCTGGTCACCTGGCACGGCTCGACGAGTTCGGCCTGCTGCTGATCGAGCAGCCGCTCGGCGAGGATGACCTGCGCGGCCACGCGGCGCTGGCCGCGCTGCTGCGCACGCCGGTCTGCCTGGACGAGTCGATTACGTCGGCGCGGGCCGCGGCGGATGCGATCGCGCTCGGCGCCTGCCGAGTCGTCAATATCAAGCCGGGCCGGGTGGGCGGTTACCTGGAGGCGCGCCGGGTGCACGACGTCTGCAGCGCGCACGGCGTGCCCGTGTGGTGCGGGGGGATGCTGGAAACCGGCATCGGCCGGGCGGCCAACGTCGCGCTCGCCGCTCTGCCGGGATTTACCTTGCCGGGCGACACGAGCGCGTCGGACCGCTACTTCCACCGCGACATCACCGCCCCGTTCGTGCTTCAGGACGGCCACCTCGCCGTGCCCTCGGGGCCCGGCATCGGCGTCGATCCCGACCAGGCGGCCCTCGACTCCGTCACCACCGACACCGAGTGGATCAGCCTCGAGTGAGCCCGGGCCCAGCGGTCACGCGACCCGTGATCGGGGAGGCACCGATGCCGACCGCACCAAGCCGGCCCAGGCGAGCCGGGCCAGGCCGCGGGCCGGCCAGCACGACGGGCCGGCCAGCACGACGGGCCGCGGGGCCGGACCGGACGCCCTATACTCGCTCCATCTGTCAGTCGAGCCGGCCATCTCGCCAGGTGGCAGCGAGGTGATCTGCGTGCTCCGCACTAGTGGCCGATGACCGCGGTCGTCCCGGGCGGTCCGTCATCCGCTCTCCGGCCGCGTAGCGCCAGCCTGGCCGCCGTGAACAGCGCGCCGCCCGCTGTCATCACCCGCTCACTGGCGAGCTTCGGGCGCGTGCTCGATCACCTGGGCACGACCCTGCTTGACATCGCCGCCGGGCAGCCGGATCCGATGGTGGAGATCGGCGGCGTCGTCATCTATGACCCGCTGGACGAGCCCGCCCTGCCCGCTGGGGCGCTCGTGCTCGGCGTGGGCGTGCACCGCAGCGACCAGGTAGCCGCCCTGATCGACAAGATCGGAGCCCGCGGCGGGGTGGGCCTGGTGGTCCGCGCTCCCGCGCCCGTG
The DNA here is from genome assembly GCA_030052355.1 of Streptosporangiaceae bacterium. Next base: position 15,020 of record JASIGS010000265.1, read on the forward strand.
GATGCGGCCGTACGCGATGCCGTGGCACGGACCGGTGCCGTCCTGTGCGCGCTCACCCGCGGTGCCTCGTGGAATCAGCTGGCCGCGCTGCTGCGTTCGCTGCTCGCCGACGGCGATCTGCACTCCGGTGCGCAGGAGACGATCGGCGGCGTTCCGGCCGGCGACCTGTTCGCGCTGGCCAACGCGGTAGCAGCCCTGCTCGACGCGCCGGTCACCTTCGAGGACCGCAGCTCGCGGGTCCTCGCGTTTTCCGGTCGGCAGGACGAGGCCGACGTGTCCAGGGTCGAGACGATCCTCGGCCGCCAGGTACCCGACCGCTACACGCGTGTCCTCGAAGAGCAAGGCGTGTTCAGCAAGCTGTACGGCGGCAGCCGGCCGGTGTTCGTGAGTCCGAAGTTCGCCAGTGTGCCGGAGATCTCGGTGCCGCGGGTGGCCGTCGCCGTACGGGCGGGCGACGACATCCTCGGATCGATCTGGGTCGCGACCAAGACACCGCTGTCGAGCGCCAGGGAGCAGGCCCTGGTCGACTCGGCCAAGCTGGTGGCCTTGCACATGCTCCGGCTGCGAGCCGGTGCAGACGTGGAGCGCCGGCTTCGCACCGACCTGGTCGCTACCGTGCTGGAGGCCGGTCCGGGAGCGGCCGACGCCGCCGCCCGCCTCGGCCTCGTCGGCCGGCCCGTCGTCGTGCTCGCGATGGGCCTGCCGGACGGAACCGGGGGTGGCGCGCTGTCGCTGGCCCGGCAGGAGGCTGACCGGCAGCGGGCCGCTGACGCGCTCGCCCTGCACCTGTCGGCGGTGCACAGCGGAACGGCGGTGGCTCTGCTCGGCGGCATGGCGTACGGCGTGGTGCCCGTTCCGGCGGGTCGCGGGAACGCCGATGAGCGCGTCGCCGCGGTTGCGCGTGACTTCCTGCACCGCACCGGCGACCGGGTACCCGGGCTGATCGGCGTCGGACGCGTCGCCGACGACATCGCCGGGCTGGCCAGTTCCCGCGCCGACGCCGAACGGGCGGTGCGGGTGCTGCGGACGCGCGCGGGGGCGCAGCGCGTCGCCCGCGCAGCCGACGTGCACGTGGACTGCCTGCTGCTCGAGCTGGGCGACCTGATCGGCGCCGACCCGCCTCCAGAGGGACCGATTACCCGGCTGCTGGAGTACGACAGCGCGCACGGACGGGTGCTAGTGCCGACGCTGCGGGCGTGGCTAGACACTTTTGGTGATGTGATCGCGGCAGCTGCGGCAGTGCGTGTGCACCCCAACACGTTCCGCTACCGGCTGCGCCGGATTTCCGAGGTGAGCGGACTCGACCTCGACGACGCCGACTCGCGGTTCGCTGCGATGCTTCAGTTGCGGCTGCTCGACGCCGCGCCTGGACACACTCGTTAGAGGCAGGCAGCTCAGCAGATGAACGTCAGCCCGGCACTGGTCGATGACCTCGAGCAGCTGGTGTCCTGCGAGTCTCCCTCGTCCGACCTCGGAGCCACGGCGGCATGCATGGAAGTCGCCGCCAGGCTCGGTACCGAGCGGCTAGGCCAGCCGCCGCAGACACTCGACGTCGGCGGCCGGAAGCACCTGAGCTGGCGATTCGGTACCGTGTGCCGCGTACTGCTGCTCGGCCACCTCGACACGGTTTGGCCGCTGGGGACCCTGGCCCGGTGGCCGTTCAGCGTGGCAGGCGATCGCGCGACCGGGCCTGGCGTGTTCGACATGAAGGCCGGGGTGCTGCAGCTGCTGTCGGCGGCCAGCCAGCTCGACGACCTGGACGGCCTCTCGATCCTGCTGACCTGTGACGAGGAGATCGGCTCGCCGGCTTCAGGGAGCCTGATCGAGGCGGCTGCCCGCGGTGCGGCCGCGGCGCTGGTGTTCGAGCCGAGCGCCGCGGGCGCGGTCAAGACTGCCAGGAAGGGAGCAGCGCAGTACACGCTGCGGATTACTGGCCGGGCTGCCCATGCTGGGCTTGAGCCCGAGCGCGGCATCAACGCGGCGGTCGAGGCGGCCCGCCAGGTTCTGGCGGTCGCCGGGCTGGCCGACCCGGCCGCAGGCACAACCGTCACACCGACCGTGCTCAGCGCCGGCACGGTGATCAACGCTGTTCCCGCCACCGCCTCGGTGGCGATCGACGTGCGGGCCGCCACGGTGGCGGAGCAGGAACGCGTCGAAGCCGGGCTCCGGACGTTGCGGCCGGCGCTGGCAGGCGCACAGCTCTCGGTTGACCGGGCGATGAAGATTCCGCCGCTGGAGCCCGGGTCATCGCGCGACCTGTTCGCGCTAGCCTGCGAAGTTGCTGCCGAGCAGGGCCTGCCTCCGCTGGCCGGCGTTGCCGTCGGTGGCGGGTCTGACGGGAACCGCACGGCCGCGATCGGAGTTCCGACCCTGGACGGGCTCGGCGCGGTCGGCGACAACGCGCACGCGGAAGGGGAATGGGCATCCCTCGCGGCCATCCCGGAGCGTTCCGCGCTCGCCGCGGGTCTTATCCGGCGGATCCTGAAGCTGCGCTGATCTCCGCTGACCCCTCGGTCACTGCTGGCTGGCGATGAACTGACCGGTAAGGCTGTACCAGACGACCAGTACATCCAGCATCTCGCGCGGGCTGGCGGTCCGGCGGCGCACCGTCCGGGCACCTATGCGCTCGGCACCCGGCACCCGGGCGGCGAGCTCCGCCGCTCCGTGCGGACGCAGCTCCACCTCGACCACGAGCTCGTCAGGGACGGCCATCACTTGCAGGCCGCCGGCCGCGGCGCTGGTGACGGCGCGCTCGGCGCCAGCCTGGATGGCCGCCCTTGCCGCCGACGGGTGCTTGCTGCGGGCCGCGGTGTAGCCGATCGCCGTCTTGACCGCCACGGTGACCACGCCGGGAAACGCCTTCTCGGCGATCGCGCAGATCGCGTTGTCCCCCGTCACCAGCCCGACTGGCACTCCCTGCTCGGCGGCCAGCAGCGCGTTAAGCTCGGCCTCGGTGACGGAATGCCCATTCACCCGGACGTCTGCGAAGGCGACGCTGCTGTACGTGTGCGCCAGCACGCCGACCGGGTCAGCCGCGCCAGCGTGGTAGCCAACGAACAAGACCACGCCTGTTCCGGCTGTCACCTCTTGCATCATGGTGGCCGGCTTCGGCAGGCCGACCAGGTACTCCGCCCGTGGGTCCAGCTGCTCCCCGAGCAGGTTGTCCATGGGCCCGTGGCTGTCGTTCACGACGACCGAGGTAGCGCCGCCGTTGAACGCGCCGGCGATCGCCGCGTTAGCCTCGGCGGTCATCAGCGCCCTGGCGAGCTGGTAGTCGCGCCCCCCCGCCCGGGTCTGCTGCCTGGTGGCGATGCCCGCCACGCCTTCCATGTCGACCGAGATCACCACGTCCATAAAGCACGTGTATCACCTGGCCGGAGCCCGTGTGGTTGGCCGGGCCGACGAAGCCAGAAGGAGATCTTCGCCGCCGTGGACAAAACCCCCCGCTGGGCGGGCCGGCCGCGCTTACTTACCAGGCTTTGGCAACTTGTCGCATCGGACGAAAACCCGCCGCGACGTTCGGTCGCCGGTACATGGCTTGCTCTCGGGTGGAGCACGAAACTGTCCTGCACAGAAGTCCAAAGTGCATGGGTCGATACTTGCTGCCTTCCGGGTTCTGGGAGCAGCAGTGCAGCAGCGGTGCTGCGTCAGCGTGCGTAAATAGCGCTTGACTTGGTCGGCAGATCCGGTCGCGTCGTCGGATTATGGAGTTTAATAGTGAGAAGTCATCGCAAGACGATTGCCTCTATTGCTGTTGCAGCCCTTGCCGCGATCCTGCTTGCCGCCTGCGGCTCGTCCGGCACCCCCGCATCCGGCAAGCCGCAGACCGGTGGCGTGGTCACCTTCGCGGAGCAGCCGGGATCGCCGCCAACGTATATTTTCCCGCTCTATGACGGCGCCAATTCCGGTAACAACAACATCACCTACCTGCAGCCGCTCATGTGGCTGCCGCTGTACTGGTTCGGGCACAGCAACAACGACCAGGCGACCATCAACTATTCGCTGAGCATGGCCTATCCGCCGGTGTTCTCCAATAACGGCCTGACAGTGACCATGAAGCTGAAGAAGTACGAGTGGTCCAATGGCAAGCCAGTCACCTCGCGTGACCTGCTTTTCTGGATGAACCTGCTGCTAGCCGAGCGGAACCAGAGCGCGGCCTACGTGCCGGGCGGCTGGATGGATCACGTGGCGGGCATGTCGACGCCGAACGCCAGCACCTTCGTGATGCGGTTCAACGTCAAGTACAACCCCACCTACCTGCTCTACAACGGCCTGTCCATCTTGCAGCCGATCCCGCAGGCCGCCTGGGACAAGACCTCAGCCAGCGGACCCATCGGCAACTACGACATGACGACGGCCGGCGCCAAGGCCGTATACAACTTCATGAACAAGGAGTCGATGTCGCTGTCCACCTGGGACACCAACCCGCTCTGGCAGGTGGTCGACGGGCCGTGGCATCTCAAGCCGAACACCGGTTTCCAGGTCACGGGCCAGACGATCCTGGTGCCGAACAAGAAGTACTCCGGACCGGACAAGCCCACGATCAGCGAGTTCGAGGAGCTGCCGTTTACCAGCGCGCAGGCTGAGTTCGACGCGCTGCAGGCGGGCACCGTCGACTACGGCTACGTGCCGACGACCGACATTGGCGACCTGTCCGCGCTGAAGGCCGAGGGCTACACCGTCAGCCCGTGGTATGAGTGGGGCCTGAGCTTCATCCAGATCAACTTCAGCAACCCCAAGTACGCAGCGGTCGAGAATCAGCTCTACATCCGCCAGGCTATGTCGGACCTCGTCGACCAGCCCGCGTACATCTCGAAGATCCTGCTGAATTATGGCCAGCCCACGTACGGCCCGGTACCGACGTTCCCGGCGAGCACGTTCCTGAATCCGGCCGAGAAGACGACCCCCTATCCGTACAGCCCGACAGCGGCGAGGGCGCTGCTGACCTCGCACGGCTGGACGATCCCGAAGAGCGGCGCGGCAGTGTGCACGCGGGCAGGCACCGGCAGCTCGGACTGCGGCGCTGGCGTAGCCGCGGGAACGAAGCTGACCTTGCCGCTGCTGTACAGCAGCGGGGTGCCGTCGATGGACGACGAGGTCCAGGCCATGCAGGGGGCCTTTGACGCCAACGGCATCCAGCTCACGCTCAGCCAGGCGCCCGCCGACACCGTCCTGTCCGACGCGTTCGAGTGCCTGGGCGAGACGACTGCCAAGTGCCCGGCCAGCTCGACCGCGCTGAGCCTCATCGCCTCGCCGGTGTACACCTACGTGCCGATCTACTATCCGGACGGAGACAGCCTGTTCGGCTGCGGTGGCGCCACCAACGGCGGCAACTACTGCAATTCACAGGTCGAGGCGCTGATCAAGACCATCATCGCTGGCAGCCCGGCCGCATCGACGGCCGCGATGTCCCAGTATCAGCTCGTCGTGGCCAAGCAGGTCCCCGTGCTGTGGTTCCCGAACAGCGCTTACCAGATCTCGGCGATCTCCCCGAAGCTCGGCGGCGTGACCGCGCAAGACTCCACGGCACACATCTACCCGTCCACCTATTACGTCAAGTCCTGACCGCTAGCTCGACGCTGCCGGACTCTCCGGCAGCGTCGAGCTGGGCCGGCAGAAGCTAGCAGAAGCGGAGAGGCTGCATGCAGGGATACCTCCTGAAGCGGGTTGCGCACGCCCTGGTCGTACTCTTCATCGTCACGCTCGTCGTCTTCTCGATCCTGCACTTCCTGCCCGGCAGCCCAGCCCGAGCGTTGCTCGGCATCAAGGCGAGCCCCGGCGCGATCCGCGCCTTCAACGAGGCCAACGGCTACAACCGTGCGCTGCCGATTCAGTATCTGGAGTACCTGGACCGGCTGGTGCACGGGAATCTGGGCTTCTCCTATCACTTCGACCAGTCCGTCAGCTCACTGCTGGCGCTGGACATGCCCAAGAGCGCGCTGCTCATCGGCAGTTCCTACGTCATCGCGCTGCTGATCGCTATCCCGCTCGGAATCATCCAGGCGTTCAGGCGGAACAGGGTCACCGATCACGTCATCACCACCTTTTCCTTCGTCGGCTACGCGATGCCCACGTTCTGGCTCGGCATCCTGCTGCTTTTCTTGTTCTCCGCACGGCTGCACATCTTCCCGCCTGAGGGCCCGCAGGGTGCGTCGGTGTCCGCTTCGCTTGCCGACCCGGGTGCCCTGGTATTGCCAGTGGCAACCCTGACCATCGTCACGGTGGCGCAGTTCAGCAGGTTCATGAGGTCTTCGGCGATCGAGACGCTGCTGCAGGACTTTGTCAGGACGGCCCGGGCGAAGGGCGCCTCACGCTGGCAGCTCATCCGCAGGCACTTGCTCCGCAACAGCCTGCTGCCGATCATCACGCTGGTCGGTCTGAGCCTGCCGACCGTGTTCTCCGGCGCCATCATCGTCGAGGCGCTGTTCAACTATCCGGGAATGGGATGGCTGTTCTGGACGGCAACTGGCGCGAAAGACTACCCGGTGCTCATGGGCTTCACGGTCGTGGTAGCCACCGCCACGGTGGTCGGCAACCTGCTGGCCGACATCGCGTACGCGGCGGCCGACCCGCGGATCCGGTACCAGCAGGCATGAACGGCGATAACTCGCGCGCCGGAGAGTCCGGATGACCGCCCCGGTTGTCAGCGCCCAGCCGCTGGATGCACCGCAGTTTGCCGGCAAGGCCAGTGCCACGTGGCGCACGCAGCTGGCGGAGTTCTTCCGCAACCCGCTGGGCAGCATCGGGGTGGCTGCGATCATCATCATGCTCTTGTTCAGCTTCATCGGGCCGATCATTTACAAGACCAACCAGGTCACGCCGGACTTGCTCCGGATCACGCTGCCGCCGAGCTCACAGTTCCCGCTCGGCACCGACAACGTCGGTTACAACGTGCTGGGACGGCTCATGGTGGCTGGCCAGTCCTCGCTTGAGGTGGGGCTGGCCGCCGCGGCCATCGCGGGCATCATCGGCACGCTGTGGGGCGCGGTAGCCGGCTTCGTTGGCGGCTGGGTCGACACGGTCATGATGCGGATCGTGGACGCGCTCCTCGCGATACCCGCGCTGCTGCTCGTCCTGCTGTTGTCGACCCTGGTGACGCCGAGCCTGATCATGGTCATCATCGTGCTCGGCATGATCTCCTGGCTCACCACCGCCCGGCTGGTCCGCGGCCAGGTGCTGGTACTGCGGTCACTGGACTTCGTGCAGGCATCGCACGCCTTCGGCGGCACGGCCAGGCAGATCGTGCTGAAGCACCTGGTGCCGAACGTGCTCGGCACGGTGGTCGTGCAGGCGACGTTCGAGGTCGCCAACGCGATCCTGCTGTTTGCAGCGCTGAGCTTCCTCGGCCTCGGCCCGCCCCCGCCCGCTGCGAACTGGGGCGGCATGCTGACCAATGGCCTCGACTATGTCTTCGACGGCTACTGGTGGCTCATCTATCCCGCCGGAATCTGCATCGTGATCACCGTCGTCGCGTTCAACCTGGTCGGCGACGCACTACGCGACATGGTTGAGGTCAGGCTGCAGCGCAGGTAAGCAGCAGCAGGCCGGCTAGGGAAGGAGCATGGCTGTGAAGGTGCACGTCTCGGTTGACATGGAGGGCATCGCCGGGATCGCCGACGCCGCCGACACCACTCCGGGTGCGCCGCACTTCAGCTACGCCCGGGAGCTGATGACCGGCGAGTGCAACGCCGCGATCGAGGGCTGCTTCGACGGCGGCGCCACCGAGGTCATCGTCAACGACTCGCACGACGGCATGCTGAACCTGATCCCGGACAAGGTTGACCGCCGCGCGCGGGTCATCCGCGGCCGCAGCAAGGCCTACGGCATGATGCAAGGCATCGGCGAAGACACCGCGGCGACGCTGTTCGTCGGCTACCACGCCAGGGCCGGGAACGAGGCCGGCGGCGTGCTGAACCACACCATGCGCGGCCGGGACGTCCTCGGCGTTTTCCTGAATGACGAGCCGGCCGGCGAGCTGCGCCTGAATGCCGCCCTGGCGGGCTGGCACGGCATCCCTGTCGTACTGGTCACCGGAGACAACGTGCTGTGCGCCGAGGGCCTGGCCTGCCTCGGCAACGTCGAGGCGGTCGCCGTCAAGGAGGCGATCGACAAGTACACCGCCATGTCCTTGCACCCGGAGCTGGCCAGGGACCAGATCAGGGACGCTGCCACCCGGGCGGTGTCCAAGCTGTCGGATTATCAGCCCTACCGGATCACGACGCCCGCCACGCTGCGGGTGTCGTGGAACTCGACGAGCATCGCCGCGCTGTGCGAGGACGTGCCGGGTGTGCGCCGGGTCGGCGCGAGGGACAGCGAGTACACCAGCTCCGACTACCCCGAGATCTACCGGCTGCTGCGCGTCCTGCTGTCGCTAGCTGGCACCACCGCCTCGTCGGGATATACCTACGACTGATCAGCGGCCGAGCCGGAGTCCACCGGCAGGACAAGCCGGGACTGACGGTCACCGCCGTGCCAGAGCGTGTTGACCGCGATCCGCGGCTCCGCTAGCTCCCGGGTGGGCCCGAACCTGTTCATGCTGCGGGCAAACCACGGAAAGTCGCTGCTGGTAACCGTCACCCGGACGCGGTGACCCGGCAGGAACACGTGGTGCGTTGGCCACAGCTCGATGTCGAAGCCGTACACCTCGCCGGGCGTGAGCGCGCTGGGCTCGGTCAGCGAGTCCCGGCACGCCGCCCGAAGGCAGCCCTGGGTGACCCGGATCGAGCGCCCGTCCGGCGAGACGTCGGTGAGCTTGACGTGCCAGTCGGTATCGTCACAGTCTGAGCTGCCGAACAGCTCAAGATGCGCCCAGCCGGACACCGTGAGCGGTTCGACGAGCGGAGCGCTGGTGTAGCACACGACGTCGGCGCGCGCCTCGTTGGCGGTCTGCTCGAGCGGCACATCCTCGTACGGGTACTTCTGCACGTCCAGGCCGGTGAGCACGGGGTCTGCCGGGTCGTACCGGTAGTCGTCCCGGCCGGGCGACCCGGCCGGCGCAAGCTCGAGACTGCCCTCGGGGCCGAGGTAGAGGCTGGTGACCGCGTCACTCAGCGGCCACTGGTCGCTGCCGCGCCAGGAGTTCTTGCCCGGCTCGAAGACGCGGACCCGGTCCACCTCGCGCAGGCCGGTGTCGCGGCCCTTGAGCCAGTGGTCGAACCACCGCAGGTGCTCGGCGTCCATGTCGAGGGCGGCGGCAGCGCCGAACTTGACCCCGCCGCACTCGGCGTCAGGGTGCCGGGACTTGACGTGGCTCCACGGCCCCACCAGCAGGTACTGCTCGCCGCTGGCTGGCGAGGCGGCGCGCATGTGCTCGTAGTGATGGAACGCGCCAAGCAGGTCCTCGAGGTCATACCAGCCCGTCACGTGCAGGCACGGGACGTCGATGGTGTCGTACTGGTCGTCATAGCGCAGCGCGCGCCAGAAGTCGTCGAGCGTGTCGTGGCTGGTCACGATGTCCCAGTTCGGCCCGCTGGCATTGATGAACTCGCCGATCGCCCCGAACGGCAGGGTGCGCAGCAGCTGATCCCAGTCGGAGTGCTCGAGGCCGTAGAAGTCCAGGATCCGGCGCCGGACCGCGTACACCCACCAGCCGAAGTAGAGCTGGAACACGCCATTGGTGTACGGAATCTCTTGCTGCCACCGGCCGGCCGCCGAGGTGGAGATCATGGCCCGCAGATGCGGGGGCCGCTGCGAAGCGGCAGCCCACTGCACCCAGCCCATGTAGCTAACGCCGGTGGTGCCGACCTTGCCGTCGCACCACGGCTGGACCGCGACCCACTCGATGACGTCGTGGGTGTCATGCGGGTCGTTCGCCATGGCCACCCAGTCGCCTTCGGACTTGCCCCGGCCCCGTACGTCAACCGCGACGAAGGCGTAGCCGTTCGCCTGATACAGCAGCGCCTCATCGGACACCAGCGACTCGCTGTCCTTGCCGTACGGGGTGACCTGCACGATCGCCGGAACGCCAGCCTCGGTGAGGCCGGCCGGCAGGTACACGTCAGCGGCTAGCTCGACGCCGTCACGCATCGGGATGCCGATCTCGAATCTGCCCCGAGCGCCGAGCTCTTCCGCACGCTTGATCCAGTTCTGGAACGGCGTCGCCGCGTCCTGGTCTGCAGTGTCCACCCGATCCACGGCTCCTTTGCGCTAGCGACCCACCGCCCCGAGGATAAGCTCACCGCGGCGGCCCGCTAATCGTCCGAAGATGCGGTCTTTACCGGCCTTGTTCGGCCGGCGCGACAAACCCTCCTGCGAGCCGGGCGCTCAGCCCTCGAACGCCTCCGGAGGCGGGCAGGCGCAGGCCAGGTGGCGGTCGCCGTAGGCCTGGTCGATCCGGCGGACCGGCGTCCAGTACTTCGCCCGCCGGTCTCCGCCTGCCGGATAGGCGGCGGTCTCCCGGTCGTAGCCATGCCGCCATTCGCCGCTGATCAGCATGGACGCGGTGTGCGGCGCGTTCCGCAGCGGGTTGTCCGAGCCGTCCCACTCGCCCGACGCGACCATCTCGATCTCCCGGCGGATCGCCATCATCGCGTCGCAGAACCGGTCGAGCTCGGCCAGGTCTTCGCTCTCCGTCGGCTCTACCATCAGCGTGCCCGCCACCGGGAACGACATGGTCGGCGCGTGGAACCCGTAGTCGATCAGCCGCTTGGCCACGTCCTCAACCGTGACACCGGTCTGTGCCGTGATCGGCCGCAGGTCCAGGATGCACTCGTGCGCGACCAGGCCGTTCCGCCCGGTGTAGAGCACGGGGAAGTACCCGTCCAGCCGCCGCGCGACGTAGTTGGCCGCCAGGATCGCCGACTGGGTCGCCCGCCGGAGTCCGTCTGCGCCCATCATCTTGATGTAGGCCCAGGAGATCGGCAGGATTCCGGCCGAGCCGTACGGAGCCGCGGCGACCGGCCCGGCCAGCCCCTTGCCGGCTTCCGGCAGGGCGAAGTGACCAGGCAGGAACTCCGCCAGGTGCGCCCGCGCGGCCACGGGGCCGACCCCGGGACCGCCGCCGCCGTGCGGGATGCAGAAGGTCTTGTGCAGGTTCAGGTGCGACACGTCGGCACCGAACCTGCCGGGCCGGGCGAGCCCGACCAGGGCGTTCAGGTTCGCGCCGTCCACGTAGACCTGCCCGCCCGCGTCGTGAACCAGCGCGCACACCTCGCCGATGGTCTCCTCGAACACCCCGTTCGTCGACGGATAGGTGACCATGATCGCGGCTACCGAAGAACCGTGCTGCGCCAGCTTCGCCCGCAGGTCGCCCACATCGATCGCGCCATCGGAGCCACAGCCAACGACGACGACGCGGAGCCCGGCCAGCACCGCGCTCGCCGCGTTGGTGCCGTGCGCCGACTCGGGGATCAGGCACACGGTCCGCTCAACATCGCCCCGCGACCGGTGGTAGCCGCGGATCGCCAGCAGCCCGGCCAGCTCACCCTGCGAGCCGGCGTTCGGCTGCAGGCTGATGGCGTCGTACCCGGTGATCTCCAGCAGTGCCGCCGACAGCTCGTCGATGAGCTGCCGGTAGCCGGCCGCCTGTGGCGCCGGGGCGAACGGGTGCATCCCGGCGAACTCCGGCCAGCTGATCGCCTCCATCTCGGCGGCGGCGTTGAGCTTCATCGTGCACGAGCCGAGCGGGATCATCGAACGGTCAAGCGCGATGTCGCGATCGGCCAGCTTGCGCAAGTAGCGGAGCATGGCCGTCTCGCTCCGGTAGCTGTTGAAGACCGGATGAGCCAGGAACGTGCCCGTCCTGGCCAGCGCCGAGGGCAGGGCCAGCGCCGCCTCATCTGGCAGTGAAACCGGCTGGCCTGCCAGTGCGCTGGCGACCGCCACGAGCTGGGCGTCGGTCGTGGTCTCGTCACAGGCCACCTGGACCACGTCCGCGGATGCGACGTGCAGGTTGATCCCGGCCTGGGCGGCGCGGGCCGCGGCCCGCGCCGCCTGCCCCGGCATCGAGATCGCGACGGTATCGAAGAACTCTGGATAAGTCGTTCCATATCCAACGCTCTTCATAGCGGCGGCGAGCGTGGCGGCCTGCCGGTGTACGCGCCGGGCGATGCCGGTGAGACCGTCGGGGCCGTGGTAGCACGCGTACATGGCCGCGATGACGGCGAGCAGCACCTGAGCGGTGCAGATGTTGCTCGTCGCCTTCTCGCGACGGATGTGCTGTTCGCGGGCCTGCAGCGCGAGCCGGTAAGCGGGCTGGCCGTCGGCGTCCACGGACACGCCCACCAGGCGGCCAGGGAGCTGCCGCTTCAGCTCGTCGCGAACGCTGATGTAGCCGGCGTGCGGACCGCCGTAGCCCATCGGCACCCCGAACCGCTGCGTGCTGCCCACGGCCACGTCGGCGCCCAGCTCGCCGGGCGGCGTCAGCAGGGTGAGCGCCAGCGGGTCAGCGGCGACGATGGCCTTGGCTCCTGCGCTGTGTGCTGCGTCGATGGCCGGGCGGAGATCGCGCACCTCGCCGCTGGCACCCGGATACTGCAACAGCACGCCGAACACCTCGCCGTCGGGCTGCGCCGAGATCAGCTCCGGGGTCACGTGGGCAACCACGAGCTCGATGCCGAGTGGCTCGGCCCTGGTCGCAAGGACCGCCAGGGTCTGCGGCAGGCAATCCGAATCGGCGACGAAGACGCTGCCCTTGCCGCGCGCGCGCCTGGCCAGCGTCATGGCCTCGGCAGCGGCGCTCGCCTCGTCCAGCATGGACGCGCCAGCGACGGGCAGCGCGGTCAAGTCCTCGATCATGGTCTGGAAGTTCAGCAGCGCCTCGAGGCGCCCCTGGGAGATCTCCGGCTGGTACGGCGTGTAGGCCGTGTACCAGGCCGGGTTCTCCAGCACGTTGCGGCGGATGACGGCCGGCGTGTGCGTGCCGTAGTACCCGAGGCCGATCATCGACGTGGCCACGGTGTTCTGGCCGGCCATCCTGCGCAGCTGGGCGAGTGCCTCGTCCTCCGTGAGCTCCGCAGGCAAGGTAAGGCGGGAGTCGGCGATGCCGGCGGGGAGGGCGGCCTGCGTCAGCTCGTCGAGCGTCCGGTAGCCGACCTTCTCGAGCATCCTGGCCTGGTCGGCCACCGAAGGGCCGACGTGCCGGTCTGCGAAGTTGCGCTGGGTGGAATCCATGGGAGCCTCCCCGCGGCGGCCCGGGGGCGCCGCAGTGTTGCGGTGACGAAACTCCCCCTCTGTCACCCGCGACCTCACGGGCTCCAGAGCGTGTACGCCGCCCGGTCCTTGCTGCCTGAGAGGTTCCGGGGAGGTTGCCCCTTCGGCGCCCAGCGCTGGCTGCGCTAAGACTCTCCCGGCCGGCGTGTTCCAGCCGTTAGAGCCTACCCGAGGATGCGAGCCCACCAGGGGCTTCGTTGGCAGCGATTCGTGCAGGGTCAGCCGGTACGGCGGGCACGGCGCCTGGAGAGTTCGTCTTCAGCGTCGGTGGGCAGGTCGGCGGCCTCGGCCCGCTCTGCCGGCAGTTCCGCCAGGCTCGCGTCGACCTCCCGCCACACCCGGCCGAGCGCGATGCCGAACACGCCCTGGCCGCCTTGCAGCAGGTCGACGACCTCGTCCGGGGACGTGCACTCGTACACGCTCACCCCGTCGCTCATGAGCGTCACCTGAGCCAGGTCGGTGGTACCGCGGTCCCGCAGGTAGCTGACGGCCTGCCGGATCTGCTGCAGCGAGATCCCGGCGTCCAGCAGCCGTTTGACAACCTTGAGTACCAGGATGTCCCGGAATCCGTACAGGCGCTGGGTACCGGATCCGCTGGCGGGACGGACACTGGGCTCGAGGAACCCGGTCCGCGCCCAGTAGTCGAGTTGCCGGTAGGTGATGCCCGCGGCGGCGGCCGCGGTCGGGCCGCGGTAACCGACGTCCTCGGGCTGCGCCGAAAGATCCTCGTCAAACAGAAGCTGCATCTGCTCAGCGACGGGCGGGACGTCGCCCGGCCCAGCCACGTTGCGCGCCGTTGGCGCCACCCCGTCGCCCCTCGTACCCGCCACCACTACCTCCGGCCCAGGGCGCCCGGTGCCCGGGAATACCTTTCGCACGTTAGGCCGCCGCCTTGCGCCGAGTCAACGATCCCTGCGGCGCGTCGCCGGAGCGAGCGGCTCAGGTCGAGCGGCCGAAGTCCTCCGGGGTGATCGAGTCGAGGAATTCGCGGAACTTCTCGACCTCGTCCTCGCGAGCGTCTTCCTGCTCGTCCGGTATCGCCACACCCGCCTCGTCCAGGATTTCCTCGGTAACGAAGATCGTCGCGCCGGT
>JASIGS010000266.1 GCA_030052355.1 Streptosporangiaceae bacterium
GCGCTCTGGCGGGACCCGGCACGCAGCTTGGCCAGGGCGGCCAGCTCCGCGTCATCGTCGGTCCGCGTGCCGCTCCCGTTCCCCTCCAGGTACTGGACGTCCGCTGGGTCGACGCCGGCTCGCTCGCAGGCCCGCCGCATCGCCAGCAGGTGACTGGCGGCCAGTGAGTCCGCGTCCCCCTGGACACCGCCGCCGGACACGCCCCAGCCCACGATCTCGGCGTGCACCGGCAGCCCGGCCGCTCGCGCGTCCGCCGTCCGCATCAGGACAAGCACGCCGCAGCCCTCGGCGGGCAGGTAGCCGGTCGGGTTGTCGTCGTAGATGCGCACGTCGGCGGTTGCCAGCACGCCCGCCTTCGCGAGCCCGATCAGTTCGAGCGGGTCGAGGCTGATGTCCACGCCGCCAGCGAGCGCGACGTCGAGGTCGCCCGCGGCGAGCGCCGTGCAGGCGGACGCGACGGCCTGCAAAGAGGACGAGTAGGCGCAGTCGACGGTGTGGCCGCCACCGCGGAAGCCGAAGTAGGCGCATATCCCGGTTGCGATCGTGCCTGGCAGGCTGCCAGCGAGCGTGGCGGTGTTCGTCGCCGGGAACGGCGCGACGTACCGGCTCTCTGCCCGTGCCAGCACCTCTCCCGCCTGGCTGGCGGAGATCTTCCCGGTAGCCAGCGCGTCGGTCAGCACCTGGCGGACGAAGGGCCAGCGGAGCCGGAGCGCATTCGCCCGGGAGACGTCACCGGCCAGCGTGTTGCCGATGATGACCCCGGTGCGGTCGCGGTCCAGCCCGCCCCCGCACGCAAGCCCGGCCGCGTCCAGCGCCCGGGTCGCGGTCTCGAGGGCCAGCCAGTGGGCCGGGTCGGTGGCGAGATAAGTGGCTGAGTCGATGCCGAACCCGGCGAAGTCGAATCGCCAGCCCTCGATGAGCGCCGCGCGCGTGCTGTAGGTCGCGTCCGACGTGGCCAGATCGGGCCGGTAGTAGTCGGACAGGTTCAGCCGGGCTGGCGGCAGCCGGCGGAATGCCCTCCGTCCGGTCAGTACGACGTCGAGCAGTTCGGCCGGGTCATCAGCGTCCGGGAAGCGGCACGCCATTCCGATAACGGCAAGTGACGGCGTGCGGCTGGCGGGCCCGGTCACCTTCCTGTCCTCCGCGCCGGGCCGAAATGATTTACTGCAGTCGCGCGGACAAAATCTGCGCACGCGCAATCGCTCATTATTCCCCCGTGACGGCCGATCTTTCCGATAGGCCCCGCCCCAGCTCCGTAAGCCACATCTGGCCAGCGCTGTCCCGGGTTGAGTGGGACTGCGCCGATGCCGCCTGATGCACTCCGATTGGCTGTCGCTGCTGGATGTCACGCCATTATTTGACGCCTTCACAGCGCGGTCAAGGCGAATTACTCAACGTAACACTTTTCATATCTGGTCGCTTTTCTTGGCTGCGGCGGAATGTATTACGGAATGTGAGCACAGCGCCTGCTTGCCCGACCAGGGGTGTCAGCCCGGCGCATCCCAGCCGTCCGATGCGCCGTACATGCCGCGATGCGCTAGCCTGTGCACGTGCGTTTCGCCGGGCTGCTCCTTAACTAGCCGCGCCGACTGGCTCGCCGGGGTCCGGGGGTCGCCCCCCGGGTTGGCGCTGTTGGCGCGGATGCCCCTCGTGACCCGAGGGGCGCTTCTATTTCCGGCGCCGCCCGACCTCACCACCTCTCGAGGAAGTCATGACAGCCGCCGATATCCCGGATCGCTACGATCCGCGCTCCGTCCAGGAGAAGTGGCAGCAGCGCTGGGACGCGATGGACGTGTTCCGGGCCAGCGACGACCCGGCGGACGAACGGCCGCGCACCTATCTGCTCGACATGTTCCCCTATCCATCGGGCGATCTGCACATGGGTCACGCAGAGGCGTACGCGCTCGGGGACGCGATGGCGCGGTACTACGTGCAGCGCGGGCACAACGTGCTGCACCCGATCGGGTGGGACGCCTTCGGCCTGCCCGCGGAGAACGCCGCCATCAGGAACAACTCCCATCCTGCGGACTGGACCTACCGCAACATCGAGACCCAGGCAGCCTCGTTCCGGCAGTACGCGGTGTCCTTCGACTGGTCACGCCGGCTGCACACCTGCGATGCCGACTACTACCGGTGGACGCAGTGGCTCTTCCTGCGGTTCTACGAGCGCGGACTTGCCTACCGCAAGGACGGTTACGTCAACTGGTGCCCGGTTGACCAGACAGTCCTCGCCAACGAGCAGGTGATCGCCGGCAAGTGCGAGCGTTGCGGCACCGAGGTGGTCCGCCGGGTTCTGACGCAGTGGTATTTCAAGATCACCGAGTACGCGGACAGGCTGCTGGCCGACATGGCGCCGCTAGAGGGCAAGTGGCCGGACCGCGTGCTGCTGATGCAGCGCAACTGGATCGGGCGCAGCGAGGGTGCCGAGGTCAGTTTCGAGATCGAGGGCAGGGACGAGCCGGTCACCGTGTTCACGACGCGGCCGGACACGCTGTACGGGGCGACGTTCTTCGTGGTCGCGGCCGACTCGCCGCTGGCTGACGAGCTGTGCGCGCCTTCGGAACGGGCCGCGTTCGAGTCCTACCTGACGCAGGTGCGCAAGCTGACCGACATCGAGCGGCAGTCGGTCGAGCGCGAGAAGACCGGCGTGTTCCTCGGCAGGTACGCGGTCAACCCGGTGAACGGCGAGCGGATCAGCGTGTGGGCGGCCGACTACGTGCTGCCCGACTACGGCACCGGCGCGATCATGGCAGTGCCCGCGCA
>JASIGS010000267.1 GCA_030052355.1 Streptosporangiaceae bacterium
CGAGACGGCTACCACGACCACGCGGGTGCACGCCTACCGCCCGCGTCCCGATGGTGCGCCGGTCGTGCTGCTCACCGGTGCCGGGGGCAACGCAGCGGCCTGGTTCCCGCATGTGGCCGCGCTCGCAGCGGACGGCCCGGTGTACGGGATCGACATGCCCGGTGACGCGAACCCCAGTGTCGAGCGCGCCCCGATAACCCCCCCGGCGTCCTGTGCCGCCTGGCTGGACGAACTCGTCGGCAAACTCAGCGACCGGCCTGCGCACCTGGTGGGCTTCTCCTACGGCGGCTGGGTCGCCATGAACCAGGCGATCCGCGCACCTGGCCGGGTCGCCTCCATCACGCTCCTCGACCCCGCCGGGCTCACCAAGCTCGACGCCCGCTTCTGGTGGTGGCTCTCGGTCACCGGCCTGGCCAGCCTGACCCCGATCGCCGTGCGCCGCCGCCTCGCGCGGTGGCTGGACAGCCCGGCCATGCTGGAGCCGGAGCTCATGACGCTCATGTGGGCAGCCATCCGCGGCTACCATGCCGAGGCCAAGTTCCCCGGTGTCCTTACCGACGACCAGCTCCGCGCGATCGACGTGCCTGTGCTGCTGATCGCTGGCGCGCGCAGCGCCATGCTCACCCCGGCGGAGGCCCGCGCCCGCGGAAGCCTCATGCAGCACGCGGAAGTCGCCATCGTTCCCGGCAGCCACGGCGGATTCAGCCGGATGGCTGAACTGAACGACCGGATCGCCGCCTTCATCGAAGCCCAGGCACGGACAAGCAGGCCGGTCAACCACGGCAGTTCAGCAGCGCACTAAAAGAGCCAACGGACTCCCGGCCCGATGGCTCCGCTGTCACAAGAGCGCACACCGGGGACCGGACAGCGTCGGTGTGGCAGGCTTGCAGTCGCCGTCCCAATCCGCCGTGCCGGCGCCACAGGAGGAGCAATGGCCAGGACCGCGCTCATCGACCACATCGGCATCGGTGTCCCAGACCTCGCGGCTGCCAAGCGGTACTACGACGGGCTCATGCCGATCCTGGGGCTTCGCGCTTGGTTCCCGACGACGGAGGCCGGGGAGTTCAACTACGGTCCCGATGGCGCTGTCGGTTCGCAGATCTTCTTCTACCAGGCGCTCGAGCCCGGGCCGCACTCACGCCACGGCACCGGCCTGCAGCACCTGTCTTTCATGGTCTCGAGCCGTTCCATCGTCCGCGAGGCTCACGACTGGGCGGTTGCCCAGCACGCCGAGGTCGTCCACGAACCGCGCGAGTTCCCCGAGTACGGCGAGCACTACGCCACCTACTTCCTCGACCCGCACGGCTTCATGCTCGAGGTTGTCTGCCACAGCGCCGACGAGACGTGACAGCCAGCGCACCAGCCAGCGACCCTGGCGAGTGTTCCCGCCGCGCAGCCACGCGGGCACTGAGGCCGGCCTGATGGCAACCTGGACGCTGCCGGGCCGGCTGTTAGTGTCGACGCTACGCCGCGTGTGAAGTGACCCAGAGCAGTCAGGTGCCAGCATCTCCGCAGGGGGCTACCGTGGCCGATCGTTACCCGGCCATCGAGGATCATGCCGTCATCGGTGACCTGCATACCGTGGCGCTGGTGGCGACGGACGGGACCATCGACTGGTGCTGCCTGCCGAGGTTCGACTCGCCGGCGGTGTTCGCGTCCTTGCTGGATGCTGACCGGGGCGGCAGCTTCGCGGTGTCCTGCGAGGCCACCAGGACCAGGCAGCTCTACATGCCTGATTCGAACGTCCTTGTGACCAGGTTCCTGGGGGCTGACTCGGTCGGCGAGGTGGTCGACTTCATGGTCCCCCGCCACGAGGGCGGCCCGCCGATGCGCCCCGGACACCTGCTGGTGCGCCGGCTGCACTCGGTCCGCGGGGAGGTCACCTTCTCGATCACCTGCCGCCCGGCGTTTGACTTCGGCCGCCAGGGCCACACCGTGCATGCGCTCGACCAGGGCGGTGCGGTCTTCAGCTGCCCGGGGGCAGGGGCTCAGCTGGTGCTGCGTGCCGGGCACCCGTTCTCGGTGGCCGGTTCTGCCGCTACTGCGACGGTCACTCTCCCGCCGGGGCAGCGGCTGGATCTGCTGCTGGAGTGGAACGGGCAGCCGGAGCCGCCGGCCGAGGGGGAGACCGAGCGCTTGCTCGAGTACACGGTGGCGCACTGGCGGAACTGGCTGCGCCGGTCCCGGTACCAGGGACGGTACCGGGAGGTTGTGGAGCGGTCCGCGCTGGTGCTGAAGCTGCTGGTCTACCAGCCGACCGGCGCCCTCGTTGCCGCGCCGACCACGTCGTTGCCGGAAGCGGTAGGCGGCGTCCGGAACTGGGACTACCGCTACACCTGGATCAGGGACGCGGCTTTCACGTTGTACGGGCTGATGCGGCTGGGCTTCACCGACGAGGCGGCCGGCTTCATGACCTGGCTGGAGGCGCGCTGCCGGGAGGCGCCGGCCGGTAAGGGCCTCCGGGTGCTGTACGCCGTCGACGGCAGCCCGGACGTGCCGGAATCGACGCTGGACCACCTCGAGGGCTACAAGTGCTCCCGGCCGGTGCGAGTCGGGAACTCGGCGTCAGACCAACTGCAGCTTGACATCTACGGCGAGTTGATGGACTCGGTATATCTGTTCAACAAGTACGGACGGCCGATCGGCTATGAGCTGTGGGAGGCGCTTGCCCGCCAGCTCGACTGGCTGGAGAAGAACTGGCAGCTGCCCGACGACGGAATATGGGAAAGCCGCGGCGGCCCCCGCCGGAGCACCTATTCAGCCATGATGACCTGGGTGGCGTTCCAGCGGGCCATTCGAGTCGCGCGCTGGCGCGGGCTGCCCGGCCCGATCAGCCGCTGGCGGGAGCAGGCCGACTCGGCTTACCGCGCGGTGCAGCGGCACGGATGGAGTCCGGACCGCCGCGCCTACGTCGGGCACCTGGGCGGTAGCACCCTCGACGCGTCGGTGCTGCTGATGCCGCTGGTGAAATTCGCGGGCCCTACCGACCCGCGGTTTCTCGCCACCCTCGACCGGATCGGCGAGGAACTGGTGAGCGACAGCCTGGTCCGCCGCTATGAAGCCGACGGCTCGGACGGGCTGCCTGGCAGCGAGGGCACGTTCAACCTGTGCTCGTTCTGGTACGTGGAGGCGCTGACACGGGCGGGGCGCATCACCGAGGGCCGGTACGTGTTCGAGAAGATGCTCACGCACGCGAACCACGTCGGGCTGTTCGCCGAGGAGATCGGCCCGGCCGGAGAGGCCCTGGGCAACTTCCCGCAGGCATTCACCCACCTGGCCCTCATCAGCGCCGCGACCAGTCTCGACCGGGTGCTAGCAGGCGAGGCGCTCCCGTCATGACCGGTACCGGGACGCGCCATCCGCCCGGCGGACAGGCTCTGGTAACAGCCCACAGGAACGTCAACGGGAGCGGCAAATGCGCGCAGTGGTCAT
>JASIGS010000268.1 GCA_030052355.1 Streptosporangiaceae bacterium
GAGCCAGAGGCCGCCGAGCCGGAGGCCGTCGGGCTGGAGGCCGTCGGGCTGGAGGCCGCTGGGCCGCACGCTGCTGGGCTCGATGCGGGCGAGCCCGGCCTGCGGGCGAGCCTGGAGGCGGTGCTGCTCGTGGCCGACCAGCCGGTGCCGGTGAAGGAGTTCGCCGAGGTAGTCGAGCGGTCGCCCGGCGAGGTCGACGCCGCGCTGCGTTCCCTCGCCGAGTCCTACACGCGCGAGCACCGCGGCTTCGACCTGCGAGAAGTGGCTGGCGGGTGGCGGTTGTATACCCGGGCGGAGTTCGCCCCGGTCGTCGAGCGGTTCGTCAGCGAGGGACAGGAGGTCCGGCTGACGCAGGCAGCGCTGGAGACGCTGGCCGTCGTGGCGTACCGGCAGCCCGTGAGCCGGGCCAGGGTGTCGGCCGTCCGCGGCGTTAACTGCGACGGCGTGATGCGCACGCTTGTGCTGCGCGGGCTCGTCGAGGAGGCAGGGACCGAGTCGGAGACCGGGGCCACCCTGTTCCGGACCACCGCGTACTTCCTGGAACGCCTCGGCCTGCCGGGCCTGTCCGATCTGCCGGAGCTCGCGCCGTTCCTGCCAGATGCCGGCGAAGAACCGGACACCGGGTCATGACCCCGGCCGGACCCGGCCGGCCACGGAGTCGGTCAGCCGGTCGCTCAGCAGCCAGGGACGTCGTCCCCGCTGAGGACTTTCCCGAGCGGGACTCGCTCGCCGACGTCCCCGGCGGCGTCCGCCTGCAGAAGGTGCTGGCCGCCGCGGGGGTCGGCAGCCGGCGGCACTGCGAGGAGCTCATCGGCGAGGGCAGGGTCGAGGTAGACGGCGAGGTCGTGCGCAGGTTCGGCGCCAGGGTCGATCCGCGGCGCCAGGTCATCAGGGTGGACGGGCGGCGCATCCCGGCCAGCGAGGACCTGGTCTACCTGGCGCTGAACAAGCCGGCCGGCGTGCTGACCACGATGTCAGACAGCCGGGGCCGCCAGACGATGGCGGATCTGCTCGGTGACACCACCGAGCGGCTGTTCCACGTCGGCAGGCTTGACTATGACACCGAAGGCCTGATGCTGCTGATGAACGACGGCGAGCTGGCGCACCGGCTGGCACACCCGCGATTCGGTGTGCCCAAGAC
This sequence comes from Streptosporangiaceae bacterium, assembly GCA_030052355.1. The sequence continues at coordinate 1,142 of JASIGS010000268.1, forward strand.
CTACCTTGCCGATGTGGCCGGACCGGTACCGCGGGACCTGGCCCGGCAGCTGATGACGGGGATCGAACTCGACGACGGCGTGGCCAGCGCGGACAACTTCCGGGTCGTGGAGCGGGCGGGCTCGCGCGCGCTCGTGGAGATCACCCTGCACGAGGGGCGCAAGCACATCGTCAAGCGCATGCTCGCCGCAGCCGGGCACCCGGTGAGCAGGCTCGTGCGGACCCAGGTAGGGCCGGTGACGCTCGGCTCGCTGCGGCCAGGAGACACCAGGCGGCTGACCGCGAAGGAAGTCGGCGACCTGTACGCCGCTGTCGGCCTGTGATCGCCAGTGCTGTCCCGGGGGGACGACCCCCCGAACCCCCCGCAGTGCCGTCCCGGGGGGACGACCCCCCGAACCCCCCGCAGTAGTCTGACCCGGCGGGCCGCCCGTCAGGGCGGGCGCACGCCAGGACTACCGATCGGCTCGAATGCTCAGGGAAGGGGAGGCAAGTGGCTGTCCGTGCAGTCCGTGGCGCGGTCCAGGTCGAGGGGAACGATCGGGAGCAGATCCTGGCCGGTACCGCCGAGCTAGTCACGGCCGTGATGACGCGGAACGAGCTCACGACTGACGACGTGATCAGCGTGATCTTTACGGCTACCCCGGACCTGAACGCAGAGTTCCCGGCCCTGGCCGCGCGTCAGCTCGGATTCCAGGAGGTTCCGCTGCTGTGCGGCATGGAGATCGACGTCCCCGGGGCGATGCCGCATGTGGTCAGGCTCATGATGCACGTCGAGACCGCCAGGCCGAGGTCCGCGCTCCAGCACGTCTACCTGCACGGTGCGGCGGCCCTCCGGCTGGACATCGCGCAGTGACCACCGGGCCCGCGCAGGATGCGTCGGAGTGCCTGGCCAGCGCCGTCGTCATCGGGACGGGTCTCATCGGCACGTCGGTGGCCCTCGCACTCCGCGAGCGCGGCCTGGCCGTGTGGCTGACCGACAAGGACCCGGCCTCTGCTCGGCTTGCCGCCGAACTCGGCGCGGGCCGCCTGCTTCCTGATGCCGGGCCGGCCGGCGGGCCCGCCGACGTCGCGGTCCTGGCGGTGCCGCCGCCGGTGGTTGCCGCCGAGCTGCGCGACGCCCAGCGCCTCGGGCTGGCCCGGTGCTACACCGACGTCGCGAGCGTAAAGCAGCTGCCGCTGGCCGGCGCCCGTGAGCTCGGCTGTGACCTCGCCAGTTACGTGCCGGGGCACCCGCTGTCCGGCCGTGAGCGCTCGGGGCCAGCGGCGGCCAGGGCCGACCTGTTCCTCGGCAGGCCGTGGGTGATCTGCGAGCTGCCGGAAAACAGCGAGGAAGCGGTCTCGCTGGTAACGGGTCTGTCGGTGGCATGCGGTGCGCAGCCGGTCAGGTTGTCGCCGGCTGAGCACGACCAGTGGGTGGCGCTGGTGTCGCACGTTCCGCACCTCGTCGCCGTCGCGATGGCGGCCCAGCTCGAGGACGCCCCGGCCAGCGCCCTGGCACTGGCCGGCCAGGGACTGCGGGACGTGACCAGGATCGCCGCCGGGGACGCCGGGATGTGGACGCAGATCCTGGCCGCGAACGCGGGCGCGGCCGGTCCCGTGCTGCGGGACGTCGCGGCCGAGCTGGCGCGCGCGGCAGACGCGCTCGACCGAGTGGCTGGCGGGGCCGAGCAGGCCAGCGGCCAGCTCACCGACTTGCTCAAGCGGGGTCAGGCCGGGGTTGGCCGGATTCCCGGCAAGCGCGGGGGGCCCGCCCGCGAGTACCCGACTGTCCAGGTCGTCATCCCCGACCGGCCTGGCGAGCTCGGCAGGCTGTTCGATGCGGCGGGTGAGGCGGGCATCAACATCGAGGACATCAGCATCGAGCACTCGCCCGGCCTCCCGGTTGGCGTTGCCGAGCTGTGGGTACGGCCGGAAGCAGTGGCAGAGCTGACCGGAGCGCTGGCTGCAGCCGGCTGGCCAGTCCGCCGGTAGCATCGCCTCGTGACCGAAGCAGACGCCGGCACGGGATACACCGGCATGGACGATGTGCAGGGGTTTGACGGGCGGGCCGGCCTGGTGATCGCCGTCGACGGGCCGGCCGGATCGGGGAAGTCGAGCGCCGCCCGGCGCGTGGCGACGACGCTCGGCCTGCGGTATCTCGATACTGGCGCCATGTACCGCGCGCTGACCTGGTGGATGCTCGGCCACCGGATTGACGTCGCGGACGCGGACGCGGTCCGCGCGCACCTGGCGGGCCCGGAGATCACTGTCGGCACCAGCCCGAAGGCACCGCGGATCTGCGTGGACGGCCAGGACGTCGCGGGGCCGATCCGGAGCCGCGAGGTTTCCAACGCGGTCAGTCAGGTGGCATCGATCCCGCAGGTACGCGAGACACTGATCGGGATGCAGCGGCAGATCATCGCCGACGCGCTGGCGGCCGGCGCCGGCATCGTGGCCGAGGGCAGGGACATCGGCACGGTGGTCGCGCCTGAGGCCACGGTGAAGGTGTATCTCACCGCGAGCGAGCAGGTCAGGGCGAGGCGACGCAGCGCCGAGCTGGCAGCCGACCCGGCTGCCACGGTAGCGGCGACGAAGCGGGAACAGGCTCGCCGGGACCAGCGAGACGCACGGCAGATGGTCAAGGCGGATGACGCCGTGCAGATCGATACCACGGCGCTCGGGCTGGACGAAGTGGTTGACCGGATCGTCGAGCTCGCGGCGGAACGGCCAGCGGTGTCGCATGGCTGACGCGGCGGACGGCGGTGCAGACCAGGCCGCCCCGGTGCTCGCGGTCGTCGGCCGGCCCAACGTCGGCAAGTCGACACTGGTGAACCGCATCCTCGGCAGCAGGCAGGCTGTCGTGGAAGACACGCCGGGCGTGACCAGGGACCGGGTCAGCTACGACGCGAACTGGCGCGGACGCACGTTCACCGTGGTGGACACCGGGGGCTGGGAACCGTCGGTCGAGGGGGGCGCGAGTCTTGCGGCCCGGGTGGCGGCGCAGGCGAGGGTGGCGGTGGACGCCGCCGACGCGGTGCTGTTCGTGGTGGACGCGGTCGTCGGCGCGACCGACGCGGACGTGGCCGTGGCCAGCGTGCTGCGCCGCTCCGGCAAGCCGGTCGTGCTCGCCGCCAACAAGGTCGACGATGCGCCAAGGGAGCAAGAGGTTCACTCGCTCTGGTCGCTTGGTCTCGGTGAGCCGGTGCCGGTGAGCGCGCTGCACGGCCGTGGCAGCGGCGACCTGCTCGACCTGATCCTGGCGGCCCTGCCGCAGGCGCCGGCAGAGCGGGACGAAGCCGAGGGCGGCCCGCGCCGGGTGGCGCTGATCGGGCGACCCAACGTCGGCAAGTCCAGCCTTCTCAACAAGCTGGCAGGCAGCGAGCGGGTTCTGGTGGACGAGGTGGCCGGGACGACCAGGGACCCGGTGGACGAACTCATCGAGCTGGGCGGCAAGATCTGGCGGTTCGTCGACACCGCGGGCATCAGGCGGCGCGCCCGGCAGGCGCAGGGCGCTGACTACTTCGCTGCGCTGCGCACCGAGCGTGCGCTCGAGCGCGCCGAAGTCGCCGTGGTGCTTGTCGATGCGAGCGAGCCGCTGACCGAGCAGGACTTGCGGATCATCTCGATGGTCATCGAAGCGGGCAGGGCGCTGGTCATCGCTTACAACAAGTGGGATCTCGTCGACGCCGACCGGCGCGAGTCGCTCGACAAGGAGATTGACCGGCAGCTGCACAACGCGCGGTGGGCGCCGCGTATCAACATGTCCGCGAGGACCGGCTGGCACGTAGACCGGCTGGTGCCGGCTCTTGAGGCGGCCCTTGATGGGTGGCAGACCAGGGTGCAGACGGGCAGGCTGAACGCCTGGCTGTCAGCACTCGTCGCGGCCACGCCGCCGCCAGTGCGCGGCGGCAAGCAGCCGAAGATTATCTTCGCCACGCAGGCAGGTACCCGGCCGCCGCATTTCGTGTTGTTCACGAGCGGATTCCTGCAGGCCGGCTACCGGCGCTTCATCGAGCGCAAGCTGCGCGAGGAATTCGGCTTCGCCGGCACCCCTGTGCATGTCACGATGCGATTGCGGGAAAAGCGGACCGGGCCGTCCGGCCGGGCCGCGCGCGGGCCCGGCCGCGGATAGTGCCGCCGGCCGAATCACGCCGTTGTATCTCGGCTGGATTCTCGACGGCCCGCTGCGGCGTTCGTGTATCGTCGCAAACACGTGAGCGCAGCAAGCGGCTAGCCGTATCCGGATAGCCCAGGCCTTTCCGAACCGGAATGCCGGTCCGCTGCTTGTTTCAGGGGGCGAGTGCGGTGGCTGTGGGTCCGACAGTCCGGCGACGGCGCCTGGGCAGTGAGTTAAGGCGGCTGCGCGAGTCCCAGTCCATGAAGCTCGAAGAGGTGGCCGAGCAGATCGGCCTCGCGCCTTCGACGCTGTCCAGGATCGAGACCGGCAAGGCCCCCACCAGGCCCGCCTACCTCAACTCGATGCTGGCGCTGTACGGCGTGGACGATCCGGCTCAGCGCCAGGCGCTGCTCGACCTGGCCAGGGACGGTCACCGCAAGGGCTGGTGGGCCTTGTGGGACGGCGTGCTCCCGACCGGGTTCAGCATCTACGTCGGGTTAGAGGCGGAGGCCACGTCCCTGCGTGTCTACGAGCCGCAGGTCGTGCACGGGCTGCTGCAGACGCCGGACTACGCGCGTTCGGTGATGTCGACGGTACGCAGGCGGCCGACGCCAGAGGAGATCGAGCGCCTGGTCTCGCTGCGAATGCAGCGCCAGGAGGTGCTCACCCGGCCAGACCCGCTGGACCTGTGGATCGTTCTCGACGAGGCTGTGCTGCGCCGGATGGCCGGGCCCTCGGAGATGATGCGGCAGCAGCTTGAGCACCTGTACGAAGCGAGTCAGTGGCCAAATGTCACGCTGCAGGTGCTGTCGTTTGGCAGCGGCCTGCATCCGGGCCTCGGCGGACCGTTCACCATCATCGAATTCCCCGAGCGCTTTGATCCCGATGCCGTTTACACCGAGGGTGTCACCGGCCAGGCCTATATAGAGGAGCGGGATCGGGAGGTCCGTGAGCGCTGCGAGGCCTTTGACTTGCTCCGGGCGACCGCCATGCCGCCAGCCGATTCGGCGCGGCTCATTAAAGCTATATCCGAGTTATCACAAGAATCCGTGTGAAAAGGAATCTGCATGTCTGAATACGACATCGCCGGCGCATCTTGGACCGCGAGCCGCACATGCAACAACTCGGCGTGCGTGCAGGTCGCATACCTCGCCGGCGGGAAGGTGGCGGTCCGCGACTCCAAGGACACCGCCAAGGCGCCGCACGTGTTCGACCGCGAGGAATGGACGGCGTTCGTGACCGGCGTTAAGGCGGGTGAGTTCGACCCGCCGGAGGGATAGCCGCGGGCGCTAGCCCTGCTCCCCGGCCAGCATCGCCCGCAGTATGGCTGTCGTCTGCAACGGTGTGGCACTGGCCGCGACGAGCTGGTCCATCGCAGCGGCGTAGCTTTCCACGTCGGACCGTTTGTCCAGGTACAGCGCGGTAGTCAGTTGCTCGACGTACACCATGTCGGGCAACTCCTCGGCCGCGAAGTGCAGGATGACGAAGCTGCTGGGCGCCACGTTGGCGGCACCGGTCAGCAGCGGTGCGATCTGGAGGCTTACCTGTGTCCTGGCGGCCATGTGCAGCAGGTGCGCAAGCTGCGCGCGCATCAGCTCGGCACCGCCGATGGGCCGTCGCAGCACGGCCTCGTCGATGACGGCCTGCAGCCGCAGGCTGCCGGACGCGAGTTGCTGCTGTCGTTCCGCGCGCAGCCGGACCAGCCGAGTGGTCGTCGCCGCAGACTGGCCGAGCCCGATGACTGCGGCAGCGTAGTCCTCGGTCTGGAGCAGCCCGGGCACGAACTGGGCGTCGTAGCTGCGGATGGACTCCGCCGAGCCCTCGAGCCCTATGTAAGGCTGGAACCAGGCCGGGATCACGTCGTGGTAGTGATGCCACCAGCCTTCCTCGTTGGCCTGGCCGGCCAGGGTGAGCAGCCGGTCACGCTCGTTCTGGTCGGTGACGTGGTACAGGCTCAGCAGTTCGGCGACGTCGACCTCGCGCACGGCATTCCGGCCAAGCTCGATCCTGCTGATCTTCGACTCCGAAGCCCGGATGGCTAATGCCGCGTCCCGCGCGGAGATGCCGCGCGCCTCTCGCAGTCGGCGGAGCCGGATACCGAGCAGGCGGCGGGGCAGTGTGGCTGCGTAGGTCCCCTCTGTCCGCTGCGCAGCTGTTCCGTCTGGCATAACTGGCATAACGCTGTCTGGCATAACGCTGTCTGGCATGAACCGGTCCCCCTCCGGCTGACTAGGTTCACTGGCGAACATGGCAGCCGAAGCGGGCGATGAGGGCTCAGCGAACCTGCGCGGCGACAGCGGGCGAACGCCGGCGCGTTCATGCTAGCGCAACTGCAGGTTCACGGACCGTCAGCACCACGGGACACCGCGGCTGCGTCGCGTGCTCGGTCGGCGTCGCGACGGAGGGCGGCGTGAGCGCGGCGGGGGAGTGCCTCGGTACCATCACGACCGGGAACACGTCTACCGCGAAGGCAGGGTTCATGCGCTACAGGGCACTGGGAAACTCCGGGCTTGTCGTCTCCGTCGTCGGGCTGGGCTGCAACAACTTCGGCTCCCGGCTGGACGCGACGCGGACGGCCGCGGTCGTCGACGCGGCGATCGAGGCGGGGGTCACCCTCCTCGACACGTCGGACACCTACGGAGGCATCGGGGGATCGGAAGAGATCCTGGGCAAGGTGCTGGCAGGGCGCAGGGACCAGGTCGTGCTGGCGACCAAATTCGGCAATCAGAACAACGACATGGGCTACGGGCCGGCCGCCGGCGGCAAGGGCGGCCGCGCTTACATCAGGCGCGCCGTGCAGGCATCGCTGCGCCGGCTGCGGACCGACTACATCGACCTGTACCAGATCCACACACCCGACCCGGTGACGCCGATCGAGGAGACGCTGGAGGCCCTGTCTGAGCTCGTGCGGGCCGGCCAGGTCCGCTACATCGGGCACTCGAACTTCTCCGGGCTCCAGATCGCGAAGGCGGCCTGGGCCGCCCGCGAGTTGCACGCCGTCCCGTTCATCTCGGCGCAGAATCACTGGTCGCTGCTCGAGCGCAAGGCGGAGACCGACGTGGTGCCGGCCGCGGTCGAGTACGGTCTCGGCGTGCTGCCGTTCTTCCCGCTCGCGAACGGGCTCCTCACCGGCAAGGTCAGGCGGGGCCAAGCGCCGCCGGAGGGCAGCAGGCTTGCCGCCCGCGCCGGATACATCACGGACGCCAAGCTCGACAAGGTCGAGGAACTCGCCGAGTGGGCGCAGCAACGCGACAGGTCGCTGCTCGAGGTGGCGATCGGCGGGCTCGCCGCGCTGCCTGGCTGCTCGTCGGTCATCGCCGGGGCCACGTCCGCCGAGCAGGTGCGCGCCAACGCCGCGGCGGGCGAGTGGATACCGACGGCGGAGGAACTCACCGAGATCGACAAGATCGTGCCGGTCAGCGGCTGACACGGGCAGCCGCGCACACCCCCGCGCGGCGACCTCCTGATGCCACGCGGGGAACGGGTCGCGAGAGAGGAGCGCGCCAGTGAGGGCAGCGGTATACGACAAGTACGGCGCCGCGGCCGAGGTCCTGCGGGTTGAGGACATCGACCGGCCCGATCCTGGACCCGGCGAGGTCAGGGTCAGGGTCGAGCTGTCCGGCGTGAACCCGACGGACTGGAAGTCGCGCAGCGGC
>JASIGS010000269.1 GCA_030052355.1 Streptosporangiaceae bacterium
GTGCTCGAGGCCGTGACCCAGGTCCCCGCGCGAGCAGGCCGGTGCCCGGCGGGTTCGGTGGCGCTCTCCGGCGGCCCCGGCCAGTGCTACCGGGAGGTGGGCAAGCCGGTCACCTTTACGGTCGCAGGGATCTCCGCCATCCTCCCGGAGCTAAACGGGCGCAAGGGCTTCTTCATCAGCCTGCCGGCCTCAGCGCAGCAAGAGCTGACGGCGGTCACCACGAGGGCGTTTAACGCCGATGGCTTCCTGGACATCAGGGTTGCCGGCCGGACCCTGCTGCTGCCCCGGGTAGCCGGGCCGTTTACCCGTCCCGTGTTCGAGATCTCCCTCCTGAGCGCGGCCGAGACCCTGCTGCTTCACCGCCTGCTCAGCCAGTAGCCCGGAAACAGGAGCAGGGCGTCAGCCGGGCCAGGATGCCGCGGCAACCGCGAGGATCTCGGCACGGTCCTCGGCAAGCAGGAAGCCAGCCTCGATGACGTCGTCCAGGCGCTCCTCGAACCGGCCCAGGTAGTCGCCAAGACCGCCCGGATACAGCCGCGCGAGTTCGGCCTCGTCGAATTCCCGCGTCGTGCCGAGCAGGAACGCGAACATCTCGCCGGTCTGGCCCGTACCTGACAGGACGGCGGTGGGAACGTCGGTCCACGGCGTGCGGATCCCGCCGATCGCGATGCCAAGATCGTCGCGCAGCAGATCCCGACCACCGTCGGTCACCTCGAGCCGCGCGGCCGTCGGGGGAGTACCACGCCCCGCCACCCACGCGTCGAGGTGCGCCACGGCGGCGCACTCGACGTAGTGGTGCTGCGGGCCGTTGTTCGCCGGGCTGTCCGTGTGCCCGAGCAAAAGGTCCGTGCTGGGTCTGGTCAGCTCCGCCAGCCGCGCGGGCGGCAGCGCGCCGTCGTCCTGCCAGCTCGCCGCCAGCATGTACGTGTCGGCGTGCGCCGCGCCGGCAAGCTCCCACAGCCGCAGCAGCTCGCCGTCGCTCTGCCGGGCCCGCGCGCTGCCGAGCAGCGTCACGTCGGTCTCCACCTGCAGCACGAGCACCGGGACGCGGAGATCGGCGCGGAATCGCTCGCCAGCGCCGTCGCGGCCGGCCGCGGGGCTGAACCCGGTGTCCAGGGCGGCGCCGGCCCCCGGCCGGCCGTGCACCAGGAACCCGTCGTACACGCCGGCCAGTGCGTCGATCGCGTTGACGTACGTCACGAGGAACGCGCCTGACTGCGAGTGGCCGGAGGCAAGCAGCCGCAGCGGCCGGGCGCTGACCGGGGCGGGGAGCACGCCAGGCTGAGAACGAAGCGCGTGGCCGGCCTGGCTGAAGATGTCGAACGACCAGGCGTCGCCCGGATGCGACAGGATCGAGTAGCGGTCCGGGTGCAGCTTCTTCAGGTGCAGGCCATCGACCAGTCCGCCGCCGTCGATGCCGGCCTTCTGGGCCGACACGCCGGCCCAGGCGTGGCCGCGCCGGATCAGGTGCGTGTGCGTGAGCATCCAGTCGGGCGCCGCGTCGATACCACCGGAGACATTGAGCCACTCGACGACCACGGTGCCGCTGAAGTCGGCCGGATCGGACGGCTGGCGCAGCAGGACCCGGGTGGTGAACGGCGCTTGCCTGGACGGGCGCACGGACCAGGCTCCATCCGGCGTGCGCGCGCCGATCAGCTCGTAGGACTCGGCCGTCCCGTCAAGCCTGAACTCCTGCTCGGCGTAGCCGAGCTCGGTCAGATCGTAGGTTCCGGCCGGGTCGGGCGCCGGGCCAGGCAGCGGGCGCAGGGCGGCGGTCATATCAGGACAGCCTGGGCGGGGCGCACCATGCGCCCATTGATATCACGCACCGGCCCGATGCGTCCCCGGCTGCTTTCCAGGAACGCCACCGCTCGGGTCCCGGCCGGCCGCCGGACTGCTGCCATCCGCGGTAGGCGGGCGGCGCGGCGAATGCCACAGTAGTAACAAGATGAGTCAGCAACGGGAGACGGCCCGTCCCGCCAGCGTGTCCGGCCAGGGGACGGCGGGCGACGGGTCAGGTCACGCGGCAGCGTCGTGGTCGCGGGTGACCTGGTCGGTTCCGGCTGCCCTCCGGGCGGCACGCGCGACGATCGTGATACCGGTGCTGTTCGCGCTGACGTTCAAGGTCATCGCCAACGAGCAGATGACACTCTTCGCGGTGTTCGGCGGCTTCGGCGCGCTGGTCATGACGTCCTTCGGGGGCAGCCGAATGGACCGGGCTCTCGCGCACCTGGGGCTGGCCGTTGCCGGCTCGGTCATGATTGTCGTCGGCACCCTGGTGAGCGGCTCGACGTGGCTGGCTGCCGTTGTCACCGTCCCGGTGGCCTTCGCGGTCTTCTTCGCGGGTTCGGCCGGGCCGAATGCTGCCTCCGGGGTGACCGCGTGCCTGCTCGCCTACGTGCTGCCGGTCGCCTCCGCCGGCACTGCCAGCATGCTGCCGTCCCGGCTGGAGGGCTGGTGGCTCGCACAGGCCGCGAGCACCATCGCGGTGCTTGTCCTGTTCGCCCGCTCACCGGGTTACCGGCTCAGGACACTGGCCGCCACCGTGGCTGCCTCGCTGGGGCACGTCCTTGAGGCCGCGGTGACCGGTACGCCGTCCGGGCAGGACCGTGAGCATTGCCTGCAGGCGAAGCAGGAGATGCGCAATGCCTTCGTCTCCACGCCCTATCGCCCGATCGGGCTGGCCAGCGCCGACCAGGCGCTGGCCAGCATCGTTCACTTGCTGGACTGGTGTGCGTCCCTGGTCTCCGGGCTCATCGACGGTCACGTGAACCTGCACGGGGCAGCGCCGGAGGAAAGGGACTTGCTGACCGAGTCGGCCGTCGAGCTCGGCCTGGTGGCTGCGCTGCTCGACGGCCGCCCCGCTAACCCCGACCTTGAGCGGCTGTGGCGGTTGCGCCAGGCGAGCGCGCGTCATCTGCACGAGTTTTCTGGCGACCCGTCTGTCGAGGCTGACATGACAGACCTGGCGTTCCACGCGCAGGCGATAGGCGTGGGCGTGACCGCGGCCGTTGGCGAGGCGCTGATCGCGGCCGGCCGGGCTAGCCCTGAGGAGGTCGCGGCCGACCGCCAGCGCTTGCTGAGCGGGCACGAAGACAGCGGCCAGCCGGTGCGAGCCGGGTGGCTGGGCTACCTGCGGCCGCTGGCCCGCACGGCTGCCGTCATCGCCGCGGACGCGAGCCTGCGGTCGGTGTGGTTCCGCAACAGCGCCCGCGGCGCCGTCGCGCTCGCCGCCGCCGTCGCGGTGGCCAAGCTGATCAACACGGAGCATGCGTTCTGGGTGGTCCTCGGCACGCTGTCGGTGCTGCGGACCAGCGCGACGGCGACGGGATCCACGGCGATGCGGGCTCTGGTCGGCACCGTCATCGGCTTCGCTATCGGTGCGGTCCTGATGCTCGCCATCGGCACCAGCCCGACCGTGCTCTGGGTGATCTACCCGCTGGCTGTCCTGGTCGCGGCGTACACGCCAGGCACAGCGCCGTTCGCCGTTGGCCAGGCGTCGTTCACCATCACGATCATCGTGCTGTTCAACCTGATCGTTCCGGCCGGCTGGCGGGTGGGCCTGCTGCGGGTCGAGGACGTCGCCATCGGCTGCGCGGTCAGTCTCGTCGTCGGTGCCCTGTTCTGGCCGCGGGGCACCTCCGCGGTCGTCGGTGACAACCTGGCGGACGCGTTCCGCGCCGGTGCTGGCTATCTCAACGCCGCTGCCGACTGGGCGCTCGGCGGGCGCGACCAGCGTCCCGAGCCGGTCAGCATCGACGCGCTCACCGCGGCTGACCGGCTCGACGACGCTGTCCGCGGATACCTGACCGAGCAGGGCAGTAAGCGCGTCACCAAGGCCGACCTGTGGGCGCTGGTCATGGCGGCCACCCGGTTGCGTCTCACCGCGAACTCACTCGCCAGCCTGCCCGGCGAGGTCGTCCCTGCGGGCCGCCGGAGTGGGCCAGACACCGACGAGCTGCTGGCCGGCCAGGCCGCTCGGCTCGCGCTGTTCTATGACGATGTCGCGGTACGGGTGGGCAAGCCGGTTCACGACGTGCTGGCGACGCTCGTGATTCCGCGCCTCCGCGAGCTCGACGGCCACCTGGCGGCAGACGGCAAGCCCGGCTACTCGCCGGAGGCGCTCTGGGTCAGCAATCACCTGGCGCACCTGAGCACGCACTCGCAGGAGGTCGCAGACCCAGCCGAGCGGTTCGCTCAGGTACGCCGCCGGGCGTGGTGGCACTGACTCCTTAGTGGTCGGACTTCGGCGTGGCGTCGGAGCTGGCCGTGCGGCCAGGTCCCGCACCATCTGCGCTCGCGCGGTGCGGCGCTATGGTCATCTCCTCGGGCCGCCGGTCCGGCATCGGCCTGCCGACGATCCGGTACACCTCCGAGCCGTCGACCGTCTCCTGCTCGAGCAGCAGGCCGACCAGCTGCATGAGCTCGTCGTGATGCGAGCGGAGCAGGTCCACCGCGGTCTGCTCCGCCTCGCGCAGCAGCCGGGACACCTCGCCGTCGATCGCGGCCTGGGTCGCCTCGGCAAACGGCCGGCTGGACATGCCAGGCCCGCCGCCGCCGAGGAAGACGGAGCCGCCCTCGGGGTAGCCGACCGGGCCGATCTTCGCGGACAGGCCGAACTCGCGGACCATCTTGGTCGCCAGGTCGGTGGCGGAGGCGAGGTCGTTCGCGGCCCCGGTCGAGCCCTGGCCAAGCTCCACCAGCTCGGCCGCGCGCCCGCCGAGCCGGACGGCCAGCGACTCGGTGAGGTAGTCCTCGCCGTACAGGTGCCGTTCGTCGACCGGCAGCTGCTCGGTGACGCCGAGCGCCTGGCCGGCCGGCAGGATGGTGATCTTCGCGACGGGGTCGGCGTGCGGGGACAGCGCGGCAACCAGCGCGTGCCCGGACTCGTGCACAGCGACCGCGTGCTTCTCGTCCGGCAGCAGGACATTCGAGCCTTCCCTGCGGCCCAGCATGATGCGGTCCCTGGCGTTGTCGAAGTCAGCCGCCGAGAGCACGTCGCGTCCCTGCCGGACCGCGTTGATCGCGGCCTCGTTGGCCAGGTTGGCCAGGTCGGCCCCGGAGAACCCGGGCGTCCCGCGGGCCACAACGGTGAGGTCGACATCGGGCCCGAGCTTCTTGTCGCGGCAGTGAACCGCGAGGATCGCGGCCCGCTCCTGGAGCGTCGGCAGCGGGATGATGACCTGCCGGTCGAACCTGCCGGGGCGCAGCAGCGCCGGATCCAGCACCTCGGGCCGGTTGGTCGCGCCGAGCACGACGATCCCCGCGGTGATATCGAACCCGTCCATCTCTGACAGCAGCTGGTTCAGTGTCTGCTCACGCTCGTCGTTGGACACCACCGCGCCGCTCCCGGCCCGGCGCTGGCCGATGGCGTCGATCTCGTCGATGAAAATGATCGCGGGAGCGGCCTTGCGCGCCTCGGCGAACAGGTCGCGGACCCGGGCGGCGCCGACGCCGACGAACATCTCGACGAAGCTCGACCCGGTGACCGAGAAGAACGGCACGCCGGCCTCGCCGGCCACGGCGCGCGCGATCAGCGTCTTGCCGGTGCCCGGCGGGCCGACCATGAGCACGCCGCGCGGTGCCATCGCGCCCGCCCGCCGGTAGCGGTCCGGGTTGCGCAGGAAGTCGACCACCTCGGTGATCTCGGACTTGACGCCCTCGTAGCCGGCCACGTCGGAGAACTTCGTGCTCGGCTTCTCCGCGTCGAAGACCTTAGCCCGCGACCTGCCCACGCCCATCACGCCCTGCAGTGAACTGCCTGCCCTGCGCGCCATCCAGCGGAAGAAGACGAGCAGCAGGATGAGCGGCAGCACGATCCAGAGCAGCAGCTCGAGCACTATGTAACCCTCGGAGCTGCTTGGCGGCTGGTAGGTGATGGCGACACCGGCGTATCGCATGCTGGTGTCCAGCGGCGAGCCCGGTGAGATGGTTCCGGTGGTGACCGAGTAGTCCTCGCCGGTGCGCAGTGTCCCGGTAACGGTCACGTTGGCGCCGGCGGTCGAGGGACTCGGCACGCTGGCCGTCTTGATCTTGTGAGCGTTGACATCGCCGACGAACTGGGAGTAGTTCAGCTGCTTCACCGGAGTCGTGTGGACGTGGATGAAGCTTGGCACGATCCACAGCAGCACGATCAGCAGCCAGACGAGCCACAGCCAATGCCGCCACGCAGGTGGCTGAGGTGGAGCGGAGCCGGAAGGCCTATCGCCTGGTGGCGGCGACTGCGGCGTTTTACTCATGCCCCATTGTTACCTAGCCGCTGGCACGACTGGGTCACGCCCCGCCAAACCGGACGCGACGTGGATCAGCTGAACCACCTCGGTAGCAAGGTGGCGGAGCGGCGCGGCAGAATCAGTCGGAGACCGTCGTCGACGAAGAGGATCGCAATGGCTACGAAGTGGGCCGACCTGAGCCCGCGCCAGCGTGTTCTGCTGGGCGCGGCGGCCGCGGCCGAGCTGACACTCAAGATCACGGCTCTGGTCGACATCCAGCGTCGGCCGGCGGCGCAGATCCGCGGCCCGAAGGCACTGTGGCGGGCAGCGATGGCGGTCAACCTGATCGGCCCGGTGTCGTATTTCGCGTTCGGGCGGCGGCCCGGCTAGCGCGTCGCCAGCGCGGCGGCTCCAGCGCGGTCCATGATGGTCTGGTGCCAGACCTGTACCAGGACAAGTGGATCACTTGCACCGACGACGGCATAGTGATCCGGTGGTACTACCTGTGGGGGCCGAAAACGATCCCCTATGCAGCGATCCGGTCAGCCCAGCGGGTGGAGCTCACCGCGCTGCGGGGCAGGCCGCGCGTCTGGGGCACCGCTAACCCTCAGTACTGGGCAAGTCTCGACCCGGGCAGGTCGCGCAAGAGCGCGGCGCTCATACTCGACGTCGGCGGGACGGTGAAGCCCTTCATCACCCCCGACGACGTGCCGCGGGTCGCGGAGATCATCAGGCAGCACGCGGGCCTGCCCGACGTCCCTGAGACCGGGGTAGCACCCGTCATCTGACCGGTCCGCTCAGCGGCTCGGAGTCGGCCGACTCGGTCGCCGCTTCCGGGTGCACGTAGCGCCCGCCGCGCAGCAGCGAGGCGAGGCCCGCGATGACGGCGAGCCCGGCCGCGACCCCGAACACGACCGTCAGACCGTCGTGAACCGGGCCGGCGATCAGGCTGGGGAAGAACTGCCGGCCGGTAAGGATCTGCTGGGCTGCGGCAGGCAACCGGGACAACACCCCGGCCGAGGCCAGCAGGTGCTGCACCGGGTTGACGCCGAGGATGGCTGCGAACAGCGATGACACCGGGGGCAGGGTGGCGATGTGGTGCGCGACGCCGGGCGGAACTCCGTGCCGGGTCAGGCCGCGGGTCAGCGTCTGCGGCAGGCTGCTGGACAACCCGATGATCATCAGCGAGAAGAACACGCCGATCGACAGCGCGGTGCCGGAGTTCTGGAAGGTCGAGCGCATGCCGGAAGCCGCACCGCGGTGCCTGGCCGGAACGCTGCCCATGATGGAGGAGGAGTTCGGCGAGGCGAACATCCCGCTGCCGATGCCGTTCACGGCGATGAGCACCGCGAAAGCCCAGTAAGGGAAGTCGATCGGGAGCAGCAGCAGCCCGACGAAGCTCGCGCCGAAGACGGCCATCCCGGCGGTGGCGATGCCGCGGGAGCCGAACTTGTCGGACATGATCCCCGAGGTAGGGCCCGAGGCCAGGAAGCCGGCGGTCAGCGGCAGCAGGAAGATCCCGGCCCACAGCGGCGTCTGGCTGAAGTTATAGCCGTGCAGCGGCAGCCAGATCCCCTGCAGCCAGATGATGAGCATGAACTGCAGGCCGCCCCGCGCGATCGCGACCACCAGCCCGGCGATGCTGCCGGCCGTGAACGCCCTGATCCGGAACAGGCTGAGCTGGAACATCGGCTCGGCGACCCTGCTCTCGATCAGGACGAACGCCGCCAGCAGCGCGACCCCGCCGATGAGCATGCCGAAGACAACGGGATTCGCCCAGCCCATGGTGTGATGCTCGTAGGGCTGGATGCCGATGGTGATCGCGATCAGCACGGCGCCGAGGCCGATGGCGAACGTCACGTTGCCCCACCAGTCGATGCGGCCGGGGTGCCGCTCGCCCTTCTCGCGCAGCTTCCAGTAGGCCCACAGCGTCCCGTAGATGCCGACCGGGACGTTGACCCAGAACACCGCGCGCCAGTCCCACGCGGCCAGCAGCCCGCCCGCGACCAGGCCGATGAACTGGCCGGCCAGGCTCGCGATCTGGTTGGTTCCAAGCGCCAGGCCGCGCTGGTCGGCGGGGAACGCGTCGGTCAGGATGGCCGCCGAGTTCGCCATCAGCATGGCCCCGCCGGTTGCCTGCACCAGCCGCCAGCCGATCAGCCAGAGCGCGCCGTGACCCCCGTAAAACGGGTCGAAGGAGAGCATCACGGAGGAGGCCGTGAACACGACGAACCCCGAGTTGTAGATCCGCACCCTGCCGTACATGTCGCCGAGACGGCCGAGGGTGACCACGAGCACGGCCTGGACGAGCCGGTAACCCATGATCATCCACAGCAGGTAGAAGATGTTCCCCGGCGCGAGCGGGTCGAGGTGGATTCCGCGGAAGATGGCGGGCATCGCGATGATGACGATCGACCCGTCCAGGGTCGCCATGAACATGGACGCGGTGGTGTTCGCCAGCGCTACCCACTTGTAGCGATCGTCGCTGGTCGCCATCGGCTGACGCGAGGACCGGCCGTCGCGAGCCCGGCGGGCAGGTAGCCGTCCCATCAGATGCTGTGCGCCAGCCGCTCGAGCAGCGGTGCGGCCGCCATCAGCTGGTCGAGCTCCGCGCGGCTGAACCCGGCCGACAGCGCACGCGCCAGCTGCTGCGTGCGCGCGTCGCGCTTGCTCCGCAGCGCCTGCGCGCCGGCGCCGGTCAGCGACATGACAACCCGCCTGCCGTCTGCGGGGTCGGAGCGCCGCTCGACCAGGCCGCGTGCCTCGAGCGCGGCGAGCGTCGCGCCCATCGACTGCGGGCTGATCTGCTCGAGCCGCGCGAGTGCGCTCGAGGTGGCGGGGCCGCACCGCTCGAGCCTGGCGAGCGCGGAGCTCTCTGGCCAGGACAGGTCGCCGGCCGGAGGGGCCTGGCGCATCCGCCTGTGCAGCAAGCCGACGCTCACCCGCAGCGCGGCTGCCACGTCGGTGACATCGGTAACTTCCGCGGGCATATACGAAGGCTACGCTGATAAGCCTGGCCTTAATAACCTGGGCCGGCCTCCGCTGTCAGAGTGCGCGCGCGGCGCTGCGGCCCGCCGTCCGTCCGGAGAACAGGCAGCCGCCGAGGAAGGTGCCCTCGAGCGAGCGATAGCCGTGCATCCCGCCGCCGCCGAAGCCTGCCACCTCGCCCGCGGCGTACAGGCCGGGGACTGGCTGCCCGCCGGCGTCGAGTACCTGCGCATCCAGGTTCGTGTGCAGCCCGCCCAGGCTCTTGCGGGTCAGCACGTGCAGCCGCACCGCAATGAGCGGGCCCGCTGCCGGGTCGAGGAACCTGTGCGGCGCGGCCACCCTGGCCAGCCTGTCACCAAGGTAACGGCGGGCGCCGCGGACCGCCGTCAGCTGCATGTCCTTGGTGTAGGGATTGGCGATCTCCCGGTCGCGCGCCCGCACCAGCCTGGTGAGCTCCGCTTCGTCGATGAGGTCATCCCCGGTCAGCTTGTTCATGCCAGCGACCAGTGCCGGCAGGCTCCTTTCGACCACGAAGTCGGCGCCGTGCTCCATGAAGGCAGCCACCGGGCCCGGCGGCCCCGGCCTGACGCGCTCCAGGACCATGGCGGGGTTCTTGCCGGTCAGGTCGGGGTTCTGCTCGGAGCCGGAAAGCGCGAACTCGCGCTCGATGATCTTGCGGGTCAGCACGAACCAGGTGTGGTCGTAACCGGTGGTCATGATGTGCTCGAGCGTGCCGAGCGTGTCGAAACCGGGGTACAGCGGCCCCGGCAGTTGCTGCCCGCGCGCGTCGAGCCACATGGACGACGGTCCTGGCAGGATCCTGATGCCGTGCTGCGGCCAGACCGGGTTCCAGTTCGTGATGCCCTCGGTGTAGTGCCACATCCGGTCCTGGTTGATCACGGCGGCCCCGGTGGCCTCGGCTATTGCCAGCATCCGGCCGTCCACGTGCTCCGGCACGCCGGACAGCATGTGCCGGGGAGGCTCGCCCATCCGGCCCGGCCAGTACTTGCGTACCAGGTCGTGGTTCCCGCCGATGCCGCCAGACGTCACGACGACCGCCTGCGCCCGCAACTCGAACTCGCCAACCTCCGCCCGCGAGCTCGGCTGCCCCCTGCGGACCGGCGACGGCGCGAGGATGCTGCCCCGCACGCCGTCAACCACGCCGCCGGTTACCGTCAGCCCGTCGACCCGGTGCCGGAACTGCAGCCGCGCAAGGCCAGCGTCGGCGGCGGCCCGGACCTCACGCTCGAACGGGGCGAGCACGCCAGGGCCGGTACCCCAGGTGATATGGAACCTCGGGACCGAGTTGCCGTGCCCGGTCGCGCCGTACCCGCCGCGCTCGGCCCAGCCCACCAGCGGGAAGAACCCCACGTCCTTGGCCCGCAGCCACGCCCGCTTCTCGCCCGCCGCGAACCCCACGTACGCCTGGGCCCAGCGCTTCGGCCAGTAGTCCTCCGGCCGGTCGAAGCCCGCGCTGCCGAGCCAGTCCTGCCAGGCCAGGTCGTAGCTGTCGTGGATGCCCAGCCGGCGCTGCTCGGGCGAGTCCACCAGGAAGAGCCCGCCGAACGACCAGAACGCCTGCCCGCCCAGCGACGCCTCCGGCTCCTGCTCGAGCACGATGACCCGGCGTCCTGCGGCCGTCAGCTCGGCCGCCGCGACGAGCCCGGCGAGCCCGGCCCCGACGACGATCACATCTGTCATGTACGCCCCCGAGCTTGCGGTCATGACCAATCGCGCAGCATATCGGGCGTCCTCCGGCGCGGACGTGACCGGCCGCGGGTTCAGGCCGTGCCGTCCTCGCGCTCCGCTAGCCGATGCTGAAGTCTGACGCGCGGAACTGCCGGGTCCGGCGGCGGAAGTCGAACGTGAACCCGGGCCACAGCGTGAGGTTCCTGCCCTCGCTGTCCAAGTACCAGCTCGAGCAGCCCGAGCCCCACACGGTCCTGGGCAGCTTGCGCTGCAACTCCGCGTTGTAGGCCAGCGCGACCTGCCGGCGGACCTCGCATGGCCCGCCGCCGGTCGCCTCGATCGTCGCGATGGCGTCGGTGATGTAGCGGAGCTGGCTCTCGATCATGAAAACCATCGACGAGTGACCCAGGCCGGTGTTCGCGCCGGTGAGCTGGAAGTAGTTAGGGAAGCCGGGAAGCACTGTTCCCAGGTACGTCTCGCCGAACGCGTCGGCGAGGGTGCGGCCGCCGCCGCCCAGGACCTTCCCGAACATCGGATTGTCCGTGACATGGAACCCGGTGGCCAGGATGACGGTGTCCACCGGGTGCGCCGTGCCGTCAGCGGTGACCACGGCATCCGGGCGGAACTCGATGATCTTCTCAGTGACCAGGCTCACGTTGGGCCTGGCGACCGCGGGATAGAAGTCGTTCGAAGGCAGCACCCGCTTGCAGCCCATGTCGTAGTCGGGTGTGAGCTGAGCCCGCATCACCGGGTCGGTCACCGCGGCTTCCATGTGCCGGCGCCAGACGGCCTCAGCCCGCTTGAGGATCCTCGGGTTCTTGACGAACCCGATCGCCAGGAACTCGCGCATCCAGTAGATCAGCGCGCGCGACGCCCGCTGGGCCGGCGGCACCAGCAGGTAGAGCGCCTTGGTCCCCGCCTTCACCGGCTTGTTGTTGTGCGGAACGACGAACGCCGCGGTGCGCTGGAACACCGTCAGGTGCTCCACTTGTGGCTGGATCGCGGGCACGATCTGGATGGCAGAGGCGCCGGTGCCAACGACCGCGACGCGGCGGCCTTCCGGCCGCCAGCCGTGGTCCCAGCGCGCCGAGTGCATGATCGTGCCGCGGAACGACTCGATTCCCGGTATGTCCGGCAACGACGGCTCGACCAGCGCGCCGACGCCTGCGATCAGGTACCTGGCGGCGAATTCGCCCTTCGAGGTACTCACCCGCCACGTCCGCGAGTCGGCGTCCCACCGTGCCCCCGTCACGTCGTGGCCGAACCTGAGGTAGCGGCCCAGATGGTGGCGTGCGGCTACCTTGCGGAGGTAATCCCACAACTCGGGCTGAGACGGGTAGGTCTCGCTCCAGTCAGGCTTGGGCGCGAACGAAAAGGAGTACAGGTTCGACTGAACGTCGCACCGGCAGCCCGGATACGTGTTGTCCCGCCAGGTGCCGCCGACGTCATCGGCCCGCTCCAGCACCACGAGGTCTGTGTGGCCCGCCTTCAGCAGCGCAATCGCCGCTCCGATGCCAGCGAAGCCAGCGCCGATGATCACGAACGTGACCTGCTGCGGCTCGGGACCTGCTGCACGGGGCTGGGTCATGGCAGCTCCTCAGGAGGCGAACAGCGTTTAGTTACTCCAGAGTAGGACTTTGCCATCGGCCTGGCTACCGCGGCACCGCCAGTGATGCCGTCCGCCAGCGTGCCGCTGCGCGCGTCGCGGGCTGGGGGTGCCACGATAGAGCGGTGGTAGAGCTGAAGACGCCGGCCGAGATCGACAAGATGCGAGCCGCCGGCCGGGTCGTCGCGGCGGCATTGCAGCGCGTCCGCGACAAGGCCGCGGTCGGCGTGCGGCCGATCGAGCTCGACCAGGTAGCCCGGGCGGTGCTGGCCGAGCACGGCGCCACGTCGCCGTTCCTCGGCTATCAGCCGAGTTTCGCCCACTCGCCGTTCCCCGCCGTCATCTGCGCATCGGTGAACGACGCCGCTCTGCACGGCATCCCCGGCAGGCACAAGCTGGCGGACGGTGACCTCGTCAGCATTGACTTCGGCGCGACGCTCGACGGGTGGACGGGGGATTCGGCGATCTCCTTCACGGTCGGCTCGCCGCGCCCCGCCGACCTGCGGCTGATCGAGACGGCCGAGCGAGCCCTCGCCGCCGGAATCGCCAAGGCGGTGCCGGGCGGGCGGCTCGGGGACATCTCCGCCGCGATCGGCGCGGTGGCGAGAGCGGCCGGCTACGGCTTGCACACCGACTTCGGCGGGCACGGGGTCGGCCGGACCATGCACGAGTCGCCGTCGGTGCCCAACGACGGCAGGGCCGGCCGGGGCATGAGGCTCGAGCCCGGCCTGGTGATCGCCATCGAGCCCTGGTTCATGGCGGGCGGTCACGACAGCTACTTCGTGGACCGGGACGGCTGGACGCTGCGCACCGGGGACGGCAGCCGGGCCGCGCACGTCGAGCACACGGTGGCGGTGACCGCGGACGGGCCGCTCATCCTCACCGCGGCCTGAGCAGGAAATGGGTTGCCGATCGGCCGCCTGCTGACGATCCTTGCCGGATGAGCGAGGCAGAGACGACCGTAAAGCCGCCCGCGGCCGAGGGCAAGCGGCTGCCCTGGACCGCGCTGCCGACCTCGTTGCGCCACCTTGTCGAGCAGAAGCTGGGCAGCAACGTGCTGGCGGCGGTCACCCAGCCGGGCGGGTTCTCGCCCGGCGTCGCCGCCCGGCTGCGGCTGGCCGACGGCAGCCGGGCGTTCGTCAAGGCGGTCGGGGATATCAATCCCGAGTCGCCTGACATGCACCGCGCCGAAGCCAGGATCGCCGCGGCCCTCCCGCCGGACGTCCCCGCCCCCCGGCTGCTGACCAGCATCGACTCCGACGGCTGGGTCGTGCTGCTGTTCGAGGACATCGAGGGACAGATGCCCGCGCAGCCGTGGCGGGCTGATGAGCTGTCCAGGGTGCTCGAAGCGATGGCGCGCCTCGCAGATGCCCTCAGCCCGGCTCCGATCGACGCGCCGCCCGCCGCCACCAGGTACGGGCCCCTCGGCAGCGGCTGGCGGCGGCTGGCAGAGGCGGCCCGGTCTGGTTCCGGCGGCCCGGCCGGCCTCGACCCCTGGGCGTGCGCCCACCTCGCCGAGCTCGCCGCCGTCGAGGCCGGCTGGCCGCAGGCTGTCCGCGGCGACTCGCTCGCGCACGGTGACATCCGTGCGGACAACATCCTGCTGACGCCGGACGGGGTGGTCTTCGTCGACTGGCCGTGGGCGTGCCTGGCGGCGCCGTGGTTCGACCTGGCCGGGATGCTGCCGAGCGTGGCCATGCAGGGCGGCCCGCGGCCGGAGCAAGTGTTTACCACTCACCCGGTGGCCAAGGGCGCCGACCCGGACGCTGTCAGCACGGTCGTCGCCTCCCTGGCAGGCATGTTTAGCTACCTTTCCCGGCAGCCGGATCCGCCCGGGCTGCCTACCGTCCGTGCGTTTCAGGCCGCGCAGGCAGCCACGGCGCTGGACTGGCTGAAGGAGAGGACCGGCTGGGCCTGACTGGTGCGGGACTTGCGGGGCCGTCCCGGTATCCTCGGCCCATGCCACGTGACAGTGACCATGGCGTGACGCCGCAGGCCGAGGACTTCTCGGCCTGGTACAACGAGCTCGTCGCCAAGGCCCAGCTCGTCGACCGGGGCCCGGCGAAGGGCACCATGGTGATCCGGCCGTACGGCTACGGCGTGTGGGAACTGCTGCAATCGGAGCTTGACGGCAGGATCAAGGAGACCGGTCACCAGAACGCCTACTTCCCGCTGCTGATCCCCGAGTCGTTCCTCAAGCGGGAGGCTGAGCACGTCGAGGGCTTCGCGCCGGAACTCGCGATCGTGACGCACGCGGGCGGCAAGGAGCTGGAAGAGCCGCTGGTCATCCGGCCCACGTCGGAGACCGTCATCGGCGAGATGATGGCGAAGTGGATCTCCTCGCACCGTGACCTGCCGCTGCTGCTCAACCAGTGGGCCAACATCGTCCGGTGGGAGTTGCGGCCGCGGATGTTCCTGCGCACCACCGAGTTCCTGTGGCAGGAGGGTCACACCGCGCACGCGGGCGAGGCCGACGCGATCGCGGAGACGATGCTGGCCCTGGACCTGTATGCCGAGGTCGCCAACGATGTGGCGGCGCTAGCCGTCGTCGCGGGGGAGAAGACCCCCGGTGAGCGGTTTGCCGGAGCGGCCCAGACGTTCACTATCGAGGCGATGATGCGCGATGGGAAGGCCCTGCAGGCGGGGACGACCCATTACATGGCGACCAACTTCGCGCGGGCGTTCGGCATCCAGTACACCGGTGAGTCAGGTCAGCTGGAGCTGTGCCACACGACCTCGTGGGGGATGTCGACCAGGATGATCGGCGCGATCATCATGGCGCACGGTGACGACCAGGGGCTCGTGCTCCCGCCGAAGGTGGCGCCTTATCAGGTGGTCGTCGTGCCGATCGGCCGCGGTGACCAGCTCGACGCCGTGCTGGCAGCGGCCAGGGCGCTGGCCGCTGAGCTCAAGCAGGCAGGCGTTCGCGTGCACGTCGACGAGCGCACCCAGCTGTCGCCGGGCTTCAAGTTCAACGACTGGGAGCTGCGCGGCGTCCCGATGCGCGTCGAGCTCGGGCCGCGCGACCTCGGTGCCGGCACCGCGGTGGTCGCCCAGCGGCTCGGCAGCGCCGGGAAGGCCTCGCTGCGCATCGCCGACTTGCCGGCGGACCTGCCCGGCATGCTCGATGACTACCAGCGGTTCCTGCTGGAGCGGGCCACCGCGTTCCGTGAGGAGCACACTGCGACGACCGACGACTGGGAGCATTTCACCCGGGCCGTATCCACCGGCTGGGCCCGGGCGTTCCACTGCGGCGACCCTGCGTGCGAGGACGAGATCAAGGCCGAGACGGCCGCCACACCGAGGTGCATCCCGCTCGACGCTCCGGCGGAGCGCGGCACCTGCATCCGGTGCAACGGTCCTTCGGCCTACGGCAAGCGTGTTATCTTCGGCCGCGCGTACTAGGAAGAACCCCTGGCCGCGGGTTGACTCCCCGGCCCTGCGAGCGAGGCGAGGGCGGCGATGGGCAGGCTTGAGGGCAAGCGCGCGGTCATCACCGGAGCCGCGAGCGGCATTGGTGAGGGAACGGCCCGGCTGTTCGTGGCGGAGGGCGCGTCGGTGGTCCTCGCAGACATCGACGCCGAGCGTGGCCAGCGACTGGCGGCCGAGCTCGGGGAGCGGACCAGGTTCGTTGAGTGCGATGTATCTCTCGAGGGCGACATCGACCGCGCCGTCGCGACGTCGGTGGCCGCGTTCGGCGGGCTGGACTGCCTCTTCAACAACGCAGGCAACCCCGGCTCGACGGGCGGGATCGAAGAGATCGACGTCGGTACCTGGGATCGCACCGTCGCCATCCACCTGCGCGGCATGTTCCTCGGCATCCGTGCGGCCGCGAGGGTGATGCGGCCGCAAGGGCACGGCAGCATCATCAACACGGCGAGCGTCGCCGCTTACACGTCGAACGCGGCGGGCCACGACTACAGCGCGTGCAAGGCGGCGATCGTGCAGCTCACCAGGACAACCGCGAACGAGCTCGGCGAGTACGGAGTCCGGGTCAACGCGGTCTGCCCCGGCGCGATCGCGACGTCCATCTTCGGCAGGGCCGCCGGCCTGAACGCGGCGGACGCACAGCGCACGATCGAGTTCATCGCCGCCGCGCTCAGTGACGCGGCACCGATCAAGAGGGCCGGCCGGCCGCGCGACATCGGCGAGGCCGTGCTGTGGCTAGCCAGCGACGCCTCCGAGTACGTGAACGGACAGGCGCTTGCGGTGGATGGCGGCCTGCTGACCGGCACCCCGCGCCGGAGGTCGCTGATGGCTACCGATGACGTGCTGGCGCTGATCAGGCAGGCGGCCGAGCAGCCGCCCGGCTAGCGGCCCGTCGTGAGTGAGGTCGTTCCAACCTGAACTGGCTGGTCTGGGCGCTGGTATCGGGCGGTTGGATGGTGCTCGTGCTGGTGGCGGCGGCTGGTCATCCCGGCAGTTGATCTTGCCCGGTGTGAGCACTTGACCCTGCCCTAAGGGCGGGCTGGATCCTGGGCGGGTCGGCGGACACGAGTCACGAGAGGGCGTGTCATGGACGTTCGGATGCGAGAGGTACCAGGACAGGTTGTTGTCACCGAGCAGCGCATGGTCGACCAGGAAGCCTTGGAGCGATGGCTTCCGGAAGCGATGGCGCGGGTGCACAAGGCTGCGGGAGACATGGCGGCCGGGACGGCGGAGCAGCCTTATCTGCTGCGGGGTCATGCGGCTGCCGAGCCGGTGTTCATCGTGATTTACGAGGGCAACCCGAACGAGGGCGAGACGGCAGTCGAGTGCTGCACTCCCTTGCGTGCGGACGCCGCTACGCCGGATGGTGCGGCTACGCGCACGATCCCGGCCCACCGGGAAGCTTATGTGCGCGTCCAGAAGCTAACGGTCCAGTCCGGCGGCCTGGGTGACGTCTACGGGGGGATCGGGAAATGGATCGAGGACCAGGGCCTGCAGGTCGCCGCCGCGCCCCGGGAAACGTACTGGACCGACTTCTATGCCGCCGCGCCAGATGACGAGGTGTTCGACGTGGCGTTCCCGGTGGGGTAGACATCGTGTGTGGTGAGCCCGGCAGCGCAGATGACGATCGGAGAGTTCTCCCGCCGGTCCCAGCTGTCGCTCAAGGCGCTCCGGTTGTATGAGCGCCTGGGGTTGCTGCGGCCGGCAGCTGTCGATCCGGGGAACGGCTACCGCAGGTATCACGAAAGCCAGCTCTACACCGCGCGGTTGATCATCATGCTGCGCCTGCTGGACATGCCGCTGTCAGAGGTGGGCAGGGTGGTGTCCGCGTCCGGAACCGAAGCCGCTGACCTCATCGACGCGTACTGGGGCTCGGTGGAAAGGCGGTTCACCGCTCAGCGGCAGGTTATGGCGAGCCTCAGGCCGGGCTTAGCCGTATCGCAGATGCCCGCGCCGGACCTGCCGATCCGGGAACGGGACGTCGCGGAGCAGACGGTGCTGACCGAGCAGCGGCACGTCTACGTCGGTCAGCTGCCCTGGATCCTGGAAGCCGCGGCCCGGCTCACCGCAACCGCCGCGCGGTGCGGCGGTGTAGCGGGCGAACGTTTCGTCATCTTCCACGGCATCGTCACCGCCGACAGCGATGGCCCGGTCGAAGTGTGCGTTCCTGTCAGGCGCCCGCACGAAGACCCGGCTGAGCTGGCCTGGCGAGTTGAAGCCGCACACCGGGAAGCCTTCATCCCGGTAGCCAGGGCGCATTTCGAGATCCCCGCGATCCTCTCGGTCTACGACCAGCTGGCGCACTGGGTATCCGCCCCAGGTCGCAGGCAAGCCGGAGCCCCCTGAGAGGTCTACCGGCCAGATGCCGAGCCGCTCTTCGCAGCGGCAGACCAGCAGATCTGCGATGTCGCCATGCCGTTCGCTGTCACGCCGCCAGCCATGGCCGGGCCGGCGACGCGGGACACGAACCATTGAGGTCGCTCCCACCTGAATCGGCTGGTCAGCGGCAGTCAGGGCCGGTGCAGTGAGGCCGGGCCCGGCGGGGGGTCGGGCCCGGCCTCACTGGTCGGGGTTCCCCGGAACTGCACTGGCCGGGGAGCTCGCGGCGGCCGCCGGAGGCGGACCGCCGCGGGCGAGCTTGCTAGCTGGCGTAATCCAGCAGGCGCTGGGCGCGGCTCGGATGACGCAGCTTGGACAGCGACTGCTTCTCCAGCTGCCTGATCCGCTCCCTGGTAAGGCCGAGCGCCTTGCCGATCTCATCGAGCGTGTGCGGGTTGCCGTCGTACAGGCCGAATCGCATCGACAGGATCGTCGCCTCGCGCGGCGTGAGCGCGTCCAGCGCATGCCGCAGCTGATCGGCCATGAGCTGACGGTCGACGAGCTCACCGGCCTCGGGCGCGTCCACGTCCTCGATCAGGTCCCCGATGCTCGTCTCGCCATCCTCGCCGATGGTGGAGTCGAGGCTGATCGGCTGCCTGCTGGTGCGCAGCAGCTCCTCGATCTGATCCGGCGTCCTGTCCAGCTCGACGGCCAGCTCCTCCGGGGTCGGCTCGCGGCCGAGGCGCTGGTGCATGTCCCGCTCCACCCGGCTCAGCTTGCTGAGCATCTCAAGCACATGCACGGGCAGCCGGATCGTGCGGGCTGAGTCGGCGAATCCGCGCTGGATCGCCTGCCGGATCCACCACATCGCGTAGGTGGAGAACTTGTAGCCCTTGGTGTAGTCGAACTTCTCGACCGCCCGGATCAGGCCGAGGTTGCCCTCCTGGACGACGTCGAGCAGGGACAGCCCACGGTCGGAGTACTTCTTGGCGACCGACACCACGAGCCGCAGGTTGGCCTCGAGCATGTGGGCCTTGGCCCGCCTGCCGTCCTCGGCGACCGCCTCCAGGTCGGCGCGGAGCTGCCTGGACAGCCCGCTCTCGGTCTCAAGCTTGTGCTCTGCGTACAGGCCCGCCTCGATCCGCTTCGCGAGATCGACCTCTTCCTCGGCGGTCAGCAGGCTGCGCCGGCCGATGGACTTCAGGTAGGTGTGTACGGAGTCGCCCATCACCGACGTCTGGTCGTCCAGGTCGGTCTCCGGCCCGGCCGTGGTCTCCGCGGCCACCATCGCGGCCAGCTCAGCGTCCGCATCGGCTGGCAGGTCCGACTCGACGGCCACCTCCGCGTCGGCGACGTCCTGGCCGGCCGCCGCCGTGTCAGCAACACCGGAGTCCGGTGTCTCGGCGGGCTCGTTACCGAGCTGCACGCCAGCCTCCGTCAGCTCCCGGATGATGGCACGGGCCTCCGTTGCCGAGACGCGCGCCTGGTCAAAGGCGTCACGAAGCTCGGGGAGGGACAGAAAACCCTGGCCGCGGCCGCGCTGGATCAGCTCGTCCACGTGGGTGACGGTCTCCTCATCCTCGCGAACGCGCGACACAACAGTCGCTGTCCTCGGCATGAGACCTCCCTTCGTGGGCGCATATCAGGCATGCGCTGGTTGCCGCGCCGCGAGGGCGCGTGTGTTGTCGGCGGGGACTCCGGCGGACTTGGCAGTGTCCACCGCAGGCACTATCTTGTAACGCACGGGACGGCTAAATGTTCCCGCGTGGCTGCCGTATGCCCGCGAAATGTCGCAGCCCGCGGGCTAGGGCACGCCCGAAACCCCCCGCCGAGTGCTATTTCGGCAGGCGATCCCGAGCTACTCCGGCCGGCCGGCGAGGTCTCGGAGCGCGGCCCTGTCCGGTTTTCCGGACGGCAGTAGCGGAAATTCTGGCACAACGAACACTTTCTTGGGCGCCGCACGGGCGGAAAGGGTCTGACGGACATAAGCCGTGAGGTGCTGCGCATCCGGCGGAGAAGCCCGATCCGCGGGAACCACGAACGCCGTGACCGCCTCCCCCCACTCCGGGTCCGGCAGCCCTATGACAACAACGTCTGCGACGCCCGCGCTGGTTCCCAGCACCGCCTCCACCTCGCCCGGCACGACCTTCTCGCCGCCAGAGTTGATGACATCATCGAGCCGTCCGCGCACGACCAGGCGACCGTCAGCGCCAAGAACGCCGAGGTCCGCGGTGCGGAACCAGCCGTCCGACATGGCCGCCCTCGTTAGCTCGGGCGCGAGCCGGTATCCGGAAAAGAGCACTGGCCCGCTGATCCCGATCCGGCCGTCTTGTTCCGTGCGGACGGACACGCCGTCCAGTGGCATGCCGTCGTAGACGCACCCGCCGCACGTCTCGCTCATCCCGTAGGTGGTGACCACGCGCCAGCCGGCCGCGCGAGCCTCCGCCAGCAGGCCGCCCGGCGTGGCGGCACCGCCGAGCAGGACGGTCCTGACCGGCCCGGGCTCGCAGCCAGCGTCGAGCAGGCGCCGCAGCTGCGTCGGCACCAGCGACACGTGTTCGCAACCGCTGGCCGCGATGATCTCGGGGCTCGCGGATGCGGCGATCACCGGATCGGTGCCGGTAAGCAGCGACCGCACGAGCACGCCGATGCCGGAGATGTGGAACGTGGGCAGGCAGCACAGCCACCGTTCGCCCGGTGCGGCACCGATGCGCCGCAGCGACGCGGCTGCCGACGCCGTCAGCGCGGACGCGGTGAGCTGGGCTCCCTTCGGCACGCCCGTCGAGCCCGACGTCGCGATCACGACCGCGACCTCGCCGTCGACCGCACCGGCCGTCCCGACGGCCGGGTACGGGGACGGGCGCGTTCCCGCCACGGTCTCGATGGCCGCCGGACAGAATGCGCGGAGCGCGGCGTTCAGCGCCGGCCCGGGCAGCGACGCGTCAAGTGGCAGGATCGCGGGACCCGTGCCGTCCAGCGCCGCCGCCAGCCTCTCGAGCATCAGCTCGCCGGCTGTGGGCGGGAACAGGACCGCATGCAGGGGCCGGGAATTCACGGTCGTAAGGTTAATCCGGACAGATCAGACGGGCACGAGAGGGTGAGCGGTGGTCGACTGGAAATCATCGGGCCCGGTTGAGGGGCAGGACTACACCGACATTCTTTACGAGACCGCCGAGGGCATCGCCAAGATCACGATCAACCGGCCGGAAGTGCGCAACGCGTTCCGGCCGGCGACGCTGTTCGAGTTGTCGCACGCGTTCAACGCCGCCCGCGACGACCCGGAGATCGGCGTCATCATCCTGACCGGGGCCGGGGACAAGGCGTTCTGCTCCGGCGGGGACCAGAAGGTCAGGGGAGATGACGGCTACCGCGACGCGCGCGGCGTCGGCAGGCTGAACGTGCTGGACCTGCAGGTGCAGATCCGCCGCACGCCCAAGCCGGTTATCGCGATGGTGGCCGGGTACGCGATCGGCGGCGGGCACGTGCTGCACGTGTGCTGCGACC
>JASIGS010000270.1 GCA_030052355.1 Streptosporangiaceae bacterium
ACCATGGCCGCGCGAGAGTCGTGGCCCGACGGGATGCGGGAGACCTTGCACCAGTCAACCGTCACTCTCAGCTACCTGACGCCCGCGGAGGCCACGGAGCTGAGCGAGGAGATGCAAGCCCTGCTCTTCAGGCACTTCGACCGCGTCGACCATCCCGAACTGCGCCCCAAGGACGCCGTGCCGGTCGAGATCCTCGCGTTCGCCTATCCGCTGCTCGAACTGCTGGACGTCCCTGTTTCCGAGCCGCTAGCTGACCAGCCGGACCTACCCGAAGGAAGCTGACATGACCGAGCCCACAACCGAAGAGAAGAACGTCGGCCAGCTGGTCTTCCAGCTGTTCAGCCCTGACGGGGCCGCCGACCCGTTCCCCATCTATGCGAAGCTCCACGAATACGGCGAGGCATCCGGCATGGGCCACCGGATGGTGGTCGCGTTCGGCTACGAGGCGGTGAGCGCGGTGCTGCGCGATCCGAAGTCGCTGGTGTTCGACGAGGACCGCAAAGACGAACTGATGCCCGGGTGGCGCGACCATCCGTCGCTTGCCGCTGGCTCCATGCTCGATCTCAACCTGCCGGAGCACGGCCCGATCAGGCGGCTGATGTCCGATGCCTTCACCCCCCGCCGGGTGGCCGGACTTCAGCCGGCGATCGAGGAACTGACGGACAGCCTGATAGCGTCCATGGCCGAGCGCGGGGCTGACGGCAGCGCGGTGGACTTCATGGCCGAGTTCGCCTACCGGCTCCCGGTCAGCGTCATCTGCGAGCTGCTCGGTATTCCCGGCGCTGACCGGCCGGCCTTCGGCCCGGTAGCAAGGGACCTGCTGCCGGTGTTTGAGGGCGCGCCGGGTCCCGAGCAGTATGAGAAGGCTGACAAGGCCGCTGTATGGCTGTATGACTACCTTCGCGCGCTGATCGAGGCCAGGCGCGAAGGGCCTGGAGACGACCTGATCAGCGCGCTGGTGCACGCCACCGGCCCGGCCGGCGGCCGTCTCAGCGAGTACGAGCTGCTCGGCAATTCCTCCTTGCTGCTGCTCGCCGGCTTTGTCACGACGACGAACCTGCTCGGCAACGGCCTCCGGGTGATCCTCACGCAGCCCGCGATCGAGGCTGGCATGCGCGACGGCTCGATCGGCACCGACGCGTTCGTGACCGAGGTGCTCAGGTGCGAGGCACCCGTGCAGGCCACCAGCCGGTGGCGGCGCGAGCCCGGTGATGCCGGCGGCGTTGCGCTAGCGGCCGGCGACCAGGTGACGCTGCTGATCGGCGCGGCGAACCGGGACCCGCGCAGGTTCGCCGACCCGGACACGTTCAACCCGGCGAGACGGGACGCCGGGGCTCTCAGCTTCGGCGCGGGCCCGCACTACTGCCTGGGCGCGGCACTCGCCAGGCTGGAGGCGGTCGTGGCCTTCCCGCGGCTGCTGGCGCGCTTCCCGCGGCTTGCGGCGGCGGGCGAGCCGGTCCGCGGCCAGAGCATGGTGTTCTGGGGGTTTGACGAGCAGCCGGTCAGCGTGGCCTGACACGCGGGCCTTTGGTGAGCGGCCGTCAGCCATGTGACGGAAGAGACGAGATCTGACCCCCGGCAGCGGTAGACCGCTCCGCCGGTCACCAGGTAGCCTCAACCGGGTATTAGGTTAGCCTTACCTAAGTTACGCAGAATCCACCTATCCCGGAGTCCACCCGTGCTGGCAACGCTCGTGATCTTCCTGCGGGAGGGCGTCGAGGCGAGCATGATCGTCGCGATCTTGCTCGCGTACCTCAACCGCATCGGACGCCGGGAGCACTTCCGGGACGTGTTCCTCGGAGTCGGCGTGGCGCTCGTCCTCGCCGGGGCCGGCGGCGTGGTGGCCTACGAGACGATCCGCAGTTACGACGGGTCGCGCGTGCAGACGATTTTCGAGACCGTCACGTTCATCGTCGCGGCGACCGTGCTCACCTACATGACGTTCTGGATGCGCAGTCACGCCAGGTCACTGTCGAAGGAACTGCGGGCGCGGGCCGACGCGGCCCTCGATGGGCGTGCCCGGTGGGGGCTGGCGCTGCTGGCGTTCCAGGCCGTCGGCCGGGAAGGCCTGGAGACCGTGGTATTCACGCTGGCCATCGTGTTCTCGACATCGACCACTGGCGCGCTGAGCGGGGCGCTGATCGGGCTGGCTGGATCGCTGGTGATCGCCTTCGTGATCTATCGACTGGGCCACAAGCTGAACCTGAGCCGGTTCTTCACGATCGTGGGCCTGCTACTGATGATCTTCGCCGCCGGCCTGCTCGCGGACACGGTCGAGAACCTGCAGCAGCTGGGCTGGCTGCCGGTTCTGAGCTCGCCGATGTGGCATTCGGCCCGGCTGCTGTCGGAGAGCAGCTCCTTCGGCGACGTGCTGCACAGCTTCTTCGGCTACAGCGACGCCCCGACGCCCCTGCAACTGCTGGTCTACGTCGGATACCTGGCGACCGTGATCGTCGTCTACCTGGGCGTGCGCGCCGGCGTCTCCAGGCGCACGAGCCGCCAGCACGCGACCGCCTGACCGGCTCAGCGCTTCCTGGACCTGGCCGGCGATCCGCGGGTGATGGCAACCTTCGCTATGCCTGGCGGGTTGAAGCCCAGGATCTGTCCGTAGAACGACAGCTCTGCCTCTAGCGCCGCGGTGATGGACTCGGCCTTCCTGAAGCCGTGCGACTCGCCTTCGAACGCGACGTAGGAATGCCTGATCTTGTGCGCGGCCAGGTCGGCGGCGATGCTCTCGGCCTGGGCCGGGGGCACGACCGGGTCGTCCAGGCCCTGCAGCAACAGGACCGGGCAGGTGTCGGAGTTCACGTGGCCCGCCGGAGCGCGCTCGGCGTACACGGTCTCGTAGCCTGGCAGCGGGCCGATCAGGCCGTCGAGATAGTGCGACTCGAAGTCGTGCGTGGTCTCCGCGAAGCCGCGCAGGTCCGCGACGCCGAAGTGAGAAGCAGCGGCGCTGAACACCACGCCGCGGCTGGTGCCGGTTGTCACCGCGGCCAGCGTGGTCCAGCCGCCGGCCGACCCGCCGCGGATGGCGATCCTGTCCGGGTCAGCCCCAGCCGAGTCGGCGGCCCACCGGGCCGCTGCGATCGCGTCCTGGACGTCGACGATGCCCCATTCGCGCCGCAGCCGTTCCCGGTACCGGCGCCCGAAGCCGGAAGAGCCGCCGTAGTTCACGTCGAGTATGCCGATGCCGCGGCTGGTGAAGTAGGCCTTCCGCAGGTCCAGGGTGCCCGCGGCGCGGCCGGTCGGCCCGCCGTGTACCCAGATCACGTACGGCGGGCGCTCGCCGGGTGGCCCGACGGCGTCCGGGTTAGTCGGCGGGTACAGCAGCGCGTACACAACCTGGCCGTACGGCCCCTCGAAGTCGACGTGCTGCGGGACGGGCAGGTACGCCTCGTCCGGCAGCTCACCGGGCTGGCGCTGGAGCGTTTCGGCCTTACCGGTCCCTGAGTCCAGCCTGATCACCGCGGTCGCGTCAGCCGGACCGCCCGCCACCGCCCCTATCGAGCTCCCGTCTGCGGACACCGCGAATTCGAACTCGGTGTACGGGCTGTCGAAGTCCGTCAGCACGAACGTCTCAGGGTCGAGCACCCCGAGCCGGCCCGAGCCGGCGCCGTGGACCACCGCCAGCCTGCCGTCACCGAGCACCGCGAACGGCCGGCCGCCGAGCTGCCACAACGGGCCCGCGAACTCCTCGTCAGCGGGGAACAGCGCGAGCGGCGGCTCGCCGGCGAGTCCGACCTGGTAAATGTTCCACCAGCCGGGCCAGTCGGTGGCCACGTAGAGGCTCGAGTTGTCGCGCCACAGCGGCGCGAGCACCGACTCGCGCTGGCTGCCCATGAGCAGGCGGCTCTTGCCGGGGACGCCATCGTGGACCGGCGCGACCCGCAACTCGGTCCCGTCCCAGGGCATGTGCGGGTGGTTCCAGCTGATCCAGGCGAGCCAGTTCCCGTCCGGCGACGGCGTCGGGAACGCGAAGAAGTCCGCCCCGTCGACCAGGATCCGGATCGCTTCCGGCTGCTGCGCGGCCGAGCCGTCCAGCGGCACAGCGACGATTGCGCGTTTTACCTTGCCGTCCTCGTGGCGTTCCTGCACGCACCAGACCTCGTGGCCGTCCGGCGACAGTACGAAGTCGGCGTACCGCAGGCCCGCCACGGGCAGCGACCCCGAGCCTGAGTCGTTGGGCACGGCAGCGGGATCGGGCGTGAGGACAACGGGATCGTCCTTGCCGCGCCCGGCCAGGTAGAGCCGCTGGTCGGCGTAGTTGGCGAACAAGATCTGGTAGCCCCGGCCCGCCCTGGCACCGCCCAGCGCAGAGCGGGGGACCGGCAGGTAGGACCTGCCGCCGTACTCGTGCACCCGCGTCCGGGCGTTCCAGGGCGCGGACAGCAACTCGGTCTGCTTGCCGCCGGAGTGGTGCATCACGGTGGTCCGGCCGCCCTCATCGGGACGACGCTCCTGCCACCAGGCGTCACCGCCGAGCACCGTCGGGAACGAGCCGCTCACCTCGCCGCGGGCGACCTCGGCAGCGGTGATCGGCGACGGCCACTCTCCGTAGGGAATCGCGGGAGCCCCGCCAGCGGTACCGACCTGCTCTTCTGCCACCTCGGCGTCGCTGGCAGCGATGCCCGACCCGCTCTCTGTCATAGACATATGGTGCCCTACCAGACACGCCCGGCACGCGGCGATCACGCACACCGGGCTAACGGTCTGACTGCGGGGTCTACCGCCGGCCCGGGCACGGGAGGGGCGCGCCGGTCGCCCCGGAGGTCCCTTAACCTGGAGGGCATGGCCGGGGCCGTCGAGCAGCGAAGCTTCGAGATCCGCACCTACGGGTGCCAGATGAACATGCACGACTCCGAACGCCTCGCCGGACTGCTCGAGGCGGCCGGCTACCGGCGCGCCGGGGCAGGCGCCGAACCCGACGTCGTCGTCTTCAATACGTGCGCCGTCAGGGAGAACGCCGATAACCGGCTGTACGGGAACCTTGGCCACCTGCTGCCGGTGAAGAACGCCCACCCGGGCATGCAGATCGCCGTCGGCGGCTGCCTGGCCCAGAAGGACCGGCACGTGATCACGCAGCGCGCGCCCTGGGTGGACGTGGTGTTCGGAACCCACAACATCGGGTCGCTGCCCGTGCTGCTGGAGCGGGCCCGGGTGCGACAGCAGGCCCAGGTGGAGATCCTGGAGTCCCTCGAGCGGTTCCCATCGGTGCTCCCGGTTAGCCGCGAGTCGCCGTACTCGGCCTGGGTGGCGATCTCGGTCGGCTGCAACAACACCTGCACGTTCTGCATCGTGCCGAGCCTGCGCGGCCGCGAAGAGGACCGCCGCCCCGGCGACGTGCTCGCCGAGATCGAGGCGCTGGCCGCCGACGGCGTGCTGGAAGTCACCCTGCTGGGCCAGAACGTCAACTCCTACGGGGTGGGCTTCGGCGACAGGCTGGCCTTCGGCAAGCTGCTGCGCGCCTGCGGTGGCGTCGCAGGCCTGGAGCGGCTCAGGTTCACCTCCCCGCACCCTCGTGACTTCACCGACGACGTGATCGAGGCCATGGCGGAGACCCCGAACGTCATGCCGCAGCTGCACATGCCGCTGCAGTCGGGCTCTGATGCCGTGCTGCGTGCCATGCGCCGGGCCTACCGGCGCGACAAGTACCTGGCCATCCTCGGCCGGGTGCGCGCTGCCATGCCCGACGCGGCGATCACGACCGACATCATCGTCGGCTTTCCCGGGGAGACCGAACAGGACTTCGGGGACACGCTCGACCTCGTGCGCGAGGCGCGGTTCGCCGGGGCGTTCACGTTCCAGTACTCGATCCGTCCGGGGACGCCGGCCGCGCAGATGCCGGACCAGGTGCCGCCGGATGTGGTCGCCGAACG
>JASIGS010000271.1 GCA_030052355.1 Streptosporangiaceae bacterium
TCTTCAACCTCAGGCAGTTCCAGGCGAACGGGTTTCGCGGTGGATTCATCGGCCGCGTGCCGCTCGCGGGCGACGGGCTTGGCATGGCGAGCTACGGCAAGTGGCTGTACGTGGTGAGCCACAACGGGAACGGGCCGGGCACGCTCAGTGTCGTCAGCATGAGTCAGGCAGAGGCCGATCCGGCACGCGCCAAGGTCTGGTCGGTGCCTGCTGGCTGCTACCCGGCGCGAGTCCTGCTCTCTGACGACGGCCGGGTCGTGTGGGTCACCGCCCGGCAGAGCGATCGCCTGCTCGCGTTCAGCGCGCGGAAACTGCGGACCGACCCGCGACAGGCGCTGCTTGCCGACGTCACGGTCGGTGCGCAACCGGTGGGCATGGCACTGGTCAACGCCGACACGATGCTCGTCGCAGACTCCGACACGAGCAACGTCCCCGGACAGAAGTCGAACCTCGCGGTGGTGACCATCGCGGGCGTGCTGCAGGGCCGGAAGCCGGTACTGCGCGGCTACGTGGCAACCGGACGGTCGCCGCATCAGTTCGCCGCCGTGCCCGGGAGCAGTACCGTGCTCGTCACCGTGCAGAGCGCGGACCAGCTCGAGGCCATAGACGCCGGAGGCCTGCCGTGATCACAGCTGAGCAGATGAGGCCGGCCCGGATCCACGGGACCCGGTCCGGCGGATAACTCTGGCGGATAACGCCGCGCCCTTCGAGCCTGCCGCCCGCACCTGACCGCTGGCAGCGATCAGGCGCCGGCCGCGATCAGGCGCCGGCAGCGATCGGGCGCCGGCAGCGATCGGGCGCCGGCCGCGATCAGGCACCGGCAGCAATCAGGCGCCGACCGCGGCGTACTTATTGTGGAAGTTTTCGAGCAGGTGTCACTATTGTTAACCCTTGGTTGCGGTCTAGTGTCGCATGGGATCTACGCAAGGGAGCGGCAGCGTGCGCGTATTCGTTCCTGGCCGGCTGGCAAAGGCCGCCCGCCGCCCAGTCTCGGCCCTGGCCGGCAGGCCGATCAAGCTACTCGCAGCGGCCGCGGTACTCGCGGCCGGGCTTTGCCCCGCGGCCGCGTCGCTCGCGGCCACGCAGACATGCGGCGGCACTGGATCGGTCAAGACCATAACCGGCAAGTTCGCCGACGGCGCTACCTACCTGATGCAATGTCCGGCCGGGAAGTGGAACGGCACCCTCCTGCTCTACAGCCACGGTTACACGGTGCCCGGCGCTTCGAATCCGGCGGAGGACGTCAGCGACCCGATCACCTCCGAGTGGATGCTCGGTCACGGTTTCGCGATGGCCGGCTCGTCTTACGCGACGACGGGCTGGGCGGTAGCGCAGGCGCTGCCCGATCAGGCCGCAACCATCAAGGCCTTCGACGCACGCTACGGCAAGCCGCGGGAGACCATCGCGTGGGGCGACTCGCTCGGCGGGCTGATCACGGAGGGCCTGGTCCAGGACTACCCCAAGCTGTTCACCGCGGCCCTGCCCATGTGCGGCGTGGGGTCCGGCGGCGTCGCGACCTGGAACACCGCGCTGGACGCCGAGGTCGCGTTCCAGGCGCTGGTGGCCCAGAACCCGGACCTTCAGCTGGTCAACATCACCGACCCCACGACCAACCTTGACATCGCCGAGCAGGCCCTGACGAAAGCGCAGGGGACCGTGACGGGGCGGGCCCGGATCGCGCTCGGCGCGGCTCTTGCCGACACACCTGGCTGGTACACGTCGTTGTCCCGCCAGCCGGCGAGCACCAACTACAAGTCCCAGGAATACAACCAGTACCTCTGGTTCAAGAACGTCGACTTCCCGTTCGTCTTCGACTTCCGCGCCAACCTCGAGGCAGACGCGGGCGGGAACCCGTCCTGGACGACCGGCGTCAACTTCACCCAGCAGTTGCACGCGTCGGCCAGCTACAAAGAGGTCGTCGCGCTGTACAAGGGAGCCGGCCTTAACCTGTCGGCAGACCTCACCACGCTGTCCCGCGCGCCCAGGATCAGCGCCGACCCGTCAGCCGTCGCCTACCTGGCCAAGAACATCAGCTTCGACGGCAAGATCTCGATCCCGGTGCTGACCGTGCACACCACCGGTGACGGCCTGGTCGTGCCCGAGAACGAGGCGGCCTACGCCAGGGTCGTGGGCTACGCGGGCAACGCCAGGCTGCTGCGCCAGATCTTCGTCGACAGGGCCGGGCACTGCGCCTTCACCCCGGCGGACACCATCGCGTCGCTTGAGGTCTTGCTGAACCGCGTGAGCACCGGCAAGTGGGACGCGGCCGCGCTCACGCCGGCGGCCCTGAACGCCTCGGCGAAGGCCGCGGGCGCGGGCTACAACATCTTTACGGCGGAGAACAACAAGTGCCCGACCGGTTCGCCGATCCTCGGCCTCTGCCAGACGCCGCCGGACTTCATCGCCTTCAAGCCCACCGCTTACCTGCGGACTTACGACCTTCCTTAGCAGGCTGGCACGGCTGGGGACCCGGGCCGCCCCCCGGGTCTGAGCGCCGGTACTGACGGGCGGGCGTGTCGCATAGCATCGGGCCAATGAGGGAACCCGTTACGAGCGCCCAGCCCGCGTACGCAGTACGGCAGGGACACCGCGGGCGCCGGCGGCTGCGCAACCTGATCATCGCCGTCGTGGTGGTGCTCGCCCTGCTGGTCGGGGCCGACTTCGCTGCCAGGGCCGCCGCGGAGAACGTGCTGGCCAGCAAGATCCAGCAGCAGGGTCTGCCGCGCAGGCCGGACGTCACGATCGAGGGCTTCCCGTTCTTGACGCAGGCAGCGGGCAAGGAGTTCCGGCAGGTCGACCTCAGTGCCGCGGACCTGCCGGAGGGGCCTGTCACGATCACGAGCCTGCACGCGACGGCTACCGACATCCGGGTGAACTCGTACTCGTTCAACAGCGGCACCATCCAGCGGGTCAGCGGGACCGCGCTGATCAGCTACTCATCGCTGGCGGCCACCCTCACGCGGCAGATCGGCGACCTCGGCACCCTGCTGCGCGGGGCCGGCCTGCAGCTCGCGCCGGCCGGGTCTGACGAGGTCCGGGCGAGCCTGAACCTCATCGTCACATCGGGGTCGGCCACCTGGCGCGTCGCCCTGCTGCCCGGTCAGGTGCTCAACATCCGGCTGGTCGGCAGCAGCGGGCTGCCGTCCGCCTTGCTCTCCTCGATTCAGGACGTGAACCTGCGCATACCGAAGCTGCCGCTCGGCCTCACGATCGGCGGCGTCGCGGTGACGCAGGCCGGCGTCGTCGGCACGATCGGCGCGAGCGACGTGCCGTTCGGCAGCTAGCGCCCCGAGCCCTCGCCAGGGCTGGGCATGCGCGCCGTGGCGGATACGGGGACTGGCCGGGCCGGCAGGGCCGTCTGAACGCTTCCGGTGCCGGACCCTGGGTGCGCGAGCGGGCACGTTCCCGGACAATAGTGGTCATGAAGATCTTCTTGTCCACCGACATGGAGGGCACCGCCGGCGTCGTCGACTGGGAGCAGTGCTCCGGGGACGGGCCGCAGGCGGCGGCCGGACGGCGGCTGCTCCTCGCTGAGGTCAACGCCGCCATCGAGGGCGCAGTCGACGGCGGCGCGACCGAGATCGTGGTGAACGACTCGCACTCGGTCATGCGCAACCTGCCGCCGGACGAGCTCGCCGGGCAGGCCTCCTACATCTCCGGCAGTCACAAGCCGCTGTACATGATGCAGGGCCTCGACGGGAGCTTCGATGCCTGCCTGTTCATCTCCTACCACGGATCGGTCGGGGCGCCCGCCGGGCTGTCGCACACCTACAGCCCGCGCGCGGTGACCGAGGCGAGGCTCGACGGCGCGGTTACCGGTGAGGCGGGGATCAACGCGCTCGTCGCCGCGCACTACCGGGTGCCAGTCGTGCTGGTGACCGGCGACGACTGCGCGTGCGCGGAGACCGCCGCGCTCATTCCCGGCATCCGCACCGCCGCGGTGAAGAACCACGTGAGCAGGGTTGCCGCGCACAGCCTGCACCCGGTCCGTGCTCGCGAGCTGATCAGGGAGCAGGCCACGGCGGCGGTTGCCGGCGCCCGGGCCGCTGAGCCTCCGCCGATCGACCCCGGCGTGCTCGAGGTCAGCGTCCGGCACACGGACATCGCCGAGGCCGCCAGCTGGGTCCGCGGCGTCGAGCGAGTCGGCCCTCGGGAGCTGCGGATCCACGGTCCTGACCGGCTCGCCACCTACCGGTCGTTCTGCGCGGCGATCCTGCTGACCAGGACCATCGCCCAGGTCGTGTAGGCGGCGCGCGGTCTAATAAATAGCTCGTTAATACCCAGTTGCGATATAGCTGCGAAATATATTCATAGGGCTTATCGGACGATTCGGACGGTTAGGCTGACAATGGCTGTCTTCTCAGCCAGACCAAAGTATCTTGCTGTTTTAATACCGTGCTGCCTGGAGGTTTCCGCGCATGAACCCTGCCCAGCGGTAATCGGCCATGGGATACCCGGCCCCTGGGCCTACGTCAGGAATTTCCGCACCGGCCCCGGTGACCTGGCCCGTCAGGGCGGGTGCTGTTCCGCCGCTTGCCGAGAAGTTCAGCACGCGGCCCGAGTCGGCGCCAAACCTCGCGGACGCGCTTCGGCGCAGCCGCGCCGTCACGCTGACGTCCGGCCAGCAGGCCGGGGTCGAGGCTGCAGACCTGGCCAGCGCCTGTGGCAAGACGCAGCTAGCGGCGGCCTACGCCGAATCTCAGTGGCAGGCTCGAGCGATAGACCTGCTGGTCTGGATCGATGCGAGCAGCCGGGCATCGATTCTGTGCGGTTACGCCGAAGCGGCCGCGGCTACGGGGGTCAGCTCGCCGTTGATGGCCGCCGATGCCGTGGCCGCGCGGTTTGTCGAGTGGCTCGCTCGTTCTGGCGTCAGGTGGCTGGTCGTGCTGGACGACATGGCCAACGCGGCGGACATCGATGGCCTGTGGCCGCAAGGCGCGGCCGGCCAGGTCATTGTCACCGCACGGGATTCCGAGTCCCTGGGCGGCCAGTCGCTGTGCCTGGAGATCGGCGCTTACAGCCGGCGTGACGCCATGAGCTACCTGACCGGCCGGCTGACGTCGGATCCGGAGCAGCGCCGTGGCGCCATCGAGCTTATCGAGGACCTCGGGTTGCAGCCGATGGCTCTTGCGCAGGCAAGTGCGGTCGTCGTCAACTCCTGGCTAACTTGCAGCGACTACCGCGATCGCCTGGCAGCCCGCCAGGCCGAACTTGCCGTCGCCACCAGAGCCAAGCCCGTCGGCGCGCAGCTCGCCTGGATGCTCGCAGCCGATCAGGCCAACGTGCTGGTGCCGGGAGGCGTCGCTCAGGCGTGCCTGGCTTTCGCCGCGCTGCTCGACGGGCACGGTATCCCGGTTGATGTGTTCGCCACCACGGTCGCGTGCGACTACATGGCCGGGCCGCGAGCGGGGCGTGAGCGGCCGCCCGAGCCGGCGTTCCGTGCACTGCAGGCGCTCGAGCGCGTCGGCCTTGTGGTCATCGACCGCTCCGGCCGCCCGCCTACGGTGCAGATGAGCCCCGCCGTGCAGGCGGCGGTCCGCACTGCGAATCCCGCCAGCCTGGTCCGGGCGGCCACCGCGGCGGCTTCAGCGGTGCTTGAGGTGTGGCCTGCCGGTGACCAGCGCAACCGGCACGCGCAGATGCTGCGGTCGGCAGCCGTGTCGTTGCTTCACGGCGGCGGAGAGGGGATGTGGGCCGACGGGTGCCCACGGCTATTCCTTCGGGCTGGCGAGAGCTTCGACGTGGCCGGCCTCACCGGGCCAGCCGTTGCCTACTGGACAGAGCTAACCGACAGGTGCGACCGGATCCTGGGTCCCGGCCACCCGGACTCGATGAGTCTCGTCGAGCGGCTGGCACGTGCGTACTCGGCGGCGGGCCGGACCGACGAGGCGATCGTGTGGCACCAGCGGATTACCGCGGAGTGGTCGGCGGCTCTCGGCTCAGATGACTCGCGCGCGCTCATGGCGCGGGTGAACCTCGGCCGTGTGCTGGTCGTCGCTGGCCTGTCGGAGGAAGCGGTTGGCGTGCTGGCGTCGGCCGCCAAGGACTGTGAACGCGTTCTCGGGTCCAGCCACCCAGAGTGCCGGCGCGCGCGTGCGGAACTTGCCACGGCACTGCGCGCGACCGGCCAGATCGACGAGGCTATCCGGCTGTACCAGGGCGTGCTGGCCGACGAGGAGCGGCGCAGTGGCCAGCGCAGTCCCGCTGCCACCGCGACCCGGCAGGAGCTTGCAGCCGCCTTCCTGGATGCCGGGCGGACAAAGGACGCCATCGCGCAATACAAGCGTGCCCTCGGTGACAGTGAGCGAAGCCTCGGCGCGGAGCATCCTGACACGCTGCGCGTGCGCGGCGCACTCGGCGCCGCTTATCACCGGGCCGGCCGGATGGCGATGTCGGTGCAGATGAACGAGCAGGTGCACGCCGCGAGCATGCGGATCCTGGGCGCGAACAGCGCGGACACCCTCGCCGCCGCGGTCAACCTTGCAGCTGCCTACTACGCGGTCGGCCGGCTGAGTGACGCGGCTGGCTTGTACCGAGACGTGCTGGAGCGCGCTGAACCCGCGCTCGGCCCGGCGAATTCGATCACCCAGTCGGCGCGGGACGGGCTGACCGCCATCACGGGCTCAGTGCGCTAAGGAATTGTGTGTCAGCAGTGTCCGTACTTGACCTGCACGCCCTGGCGGCACAGCGCTGGCAGGCGGTCGATCCGCTGTTGCCCGCACCACCCCCGCTACAGCCTGGCTGCGGGGCGGACCTGGTCGTGGCTGGCAGCAATGGTCACCGTGCAGCCGCTGGCAGCTGCGCGCACCACGCGGTGGCACCCGAGTCCCTCGACCTCACCTGGGGAGCCGCTCGGCGGTTCCAGCTAGACGCCAGAGCGGGCGCGCTGGACGACCGCGCCGCCCTTGACAGGCTGCTCTCGCTGTGGCGAGACCACCTCGGCGGCGTCTCCGGCGCTGATGAAGACGACTCCTCGGCAGTGGTCACGTGGCCGAGCCGAGACGTGGGTGGCGTGAAGACCCTGCTGGCCCACGGGCTCGCCCCGCTGGCTGTCATCGCCGCGCGGTCCACTCCAGCGGCAGGCTCCCCGGATCCGGCGGCGCCCCCTGGCGTTCGCATCAGGCGGGCCGAGCCTGACGACGTCGACGAGGTCGTCAGGCTCGGCCTCGAGGTGATCAGGTTCGATGCCACCGTGAGCGGGGTGACGGAGCGGCCGAACACGGCAGACGCGCTGCGTCGCGATCTTGCGGTGCTCCTCGCGGACGCCGAGCCCTGGGTATGGATCGCCGAAGCCGACGGGCGGGCCATGGGCATGGTGGCAGCGGAACCACCCGAGGCGGCACGCTGGATCGCGCCGCTGGTGGGTCCGGCGCCGGTCGCGTACCTGCTGCTCATGGGCGTGTCATCCGGCCGGCGCGGCCGGGGCGTCGGTGCGGCGATGGCAGCGCACCTGCACCGCGAGATAGCAGCCGCGGACGTCGCGGTCACGCTGCTGCACTACGCGCAAGTCAACCCGCTGTCCGCCCCGTTCTGGAGTCAGCAGGGCTACCGGCCGCTGTGGACCGTCTGGGAGGCTCAGCCCGCGCGCACCCTGCGCTAATGA
>JASIGS010000272.1 GCA_030052355.1 Streptosporangiaceae bacterium
AGCAGGCCGCGCAGGCGCGGCAGGCCGAGCAGGAGAGGCTGGCGCACGAGGTTGCGCTGGCTGAGAAGGAGAGCCTGGCGTACGAGGCCTGGCTGGCTGAGCAGCAGCGGCTGGCTCAGGAGGCCGCGCTGGCAAGGCAGGTCGCGCAGGCGCGGCAGGCTGAGCAGGAGAGGCTGGCGCGCGAGGCTGCGCACGCAGAGCACGCCGCGCAGGCGCGGCAGGCTGAGCAGGAGAGGCTGACGCGCGAGGCCGCGCTGGCAGAGCAGGTCGCGGAGGCCCGGCAGACTTACCAGGCCGCCCTGTCTCAGCAGAACGCCGAGCACCAGGCACCTGGCGTGCTTCAGGCCGCGCCCGAACGGTAGCCGGGGTCGCACGAGCGACCGGCCGACGCTGACGGCCACGCGAACGCACTCCTCGCGTGGCCGTCGGGGCGTTCGAAGCAGCGCCGGGATTCCCGGCGTTGCCGTCATTCGCCGTAACGTTAGTACGTGGCGGTTTTTGCGGGAGTGGTGCTCGCCGGCGGGCGTTCGTCGCGGATGGGCACGCCGAAGGCGGCGCTGGAGTGGCACGGATCGACGCTGCTGCGCCGGACCGCCGGGATCATCGCGCGTACCACGAACGGGCCGGTCGTGGTCGTCCGGGCGGCCGGGCAGGACCTTCCGGACCTGCCCGACGGCATCGTCGTGGTCGACGACCCGCTGCCGGGAAAGGGCCCGGTGCAGGGAATCGCCGCCGGGCTGGCCGCGCTGAGCGGGCGCGCGGACGTTGCCTTCGTCAGCTCGACCGACATGCCGTTCCTGCACCCGGCCTTCATCCGGCGGGTGCTTCGCGTCATCGAAACCGGCGAGCACCCGGATGTGGCCCTGCCGGTCGCCCGCGGGTACAAGCAGCCGCTGGCTGCCGGTTACCGAACCTCACTCGCGGAGGCCGCGGCGCGGCTCGTCAAGGAAGACCGGCTGAAGCCCGCGTTCCTCTTCGA
This sequence comes from Streptosporangiaceae bacterium, assembly GCA_030052355.1. Next base: position 980 of record JASIGS010000272.1, read on the forward strand.
CGAGTGCCGGGTGGAGATGCTGGACGACGAGGCGCTCAAGGCAGACCCGGTGCTTGCCGCGCTCGACCCCGACCTGGATTCGGTGCTGAACGTCAACACTCCCGAGGACTACGCGGCGGCACGGGGCCGGCCGGCCCCCGAGGTCACCGTGCAGCTCTTCGGGACGGTCGCGAAGGGCGGTAACGCCGCCGGCCCGCACGCTGTCCGCGCCGCCACCGTGGGCGAGGCAGCCGATGCGCTCGGCGTCGTGTTCGACCGGCACGTGACGGCGGCGCTGAACGGGGATCAGATCACCCGCGACAGCCAGGCACCGCTCGCGGCGGGCGACACTGTGTTTTTCCTCTCCGCGGACGCTGGAGGGTAGATGACTGCCGGTGGATACTTTGGGCGGGCGCTCGTGGTGGACGCCACCAGCGGCGCCAGCCGGATCGTGCCGCTGCCCGATACCGTGCTGCGCGCCTACATCGGCGGCTCTGGTCTTGGCACCTGGCTGCTCTACCGGCTCGGACCGCCGGGCGCCGACCCGCTCGGCCCGCAGGCGCCGCTCGCCTTCGTGTTCTCACCGCTGGTCGGCACGCCGCTGACCACGAGCGCCAAGTTCGCCGTGGTGGCGAAGTCTCCGCTGACCGGCATGCTGACTGACGCGCTGGCCTCCAGCCAGTTCGCCATCGCGGGGAAGCTCACCGGCCACGACGCGATCGTGGTCGAAGGCCGGGCGCCAGAGCTGTCCGTGCTGCTCGTCGACGGCCGCGGTGCCAGGCTGACCAGCGCGGCCCACCTGGCCGGCCTTACCGCGGCGCAGGCCGATGAGCGCCTGCGCGCGGGACTCGGGCGGGGCTGGCGCGTCGCGGCGATCGGTCCGGCCGGCGAGCGCGGCGTCCGGTACGCGACGGTGTCGCACGACGGGCGGCACGCTGGGCGCGGCGGCCTCGGTGCGGTCATGGGCGCCAAGAACCTGAAGGCGATCGCGGTGCGGGCGTCGGCCAAGGTCGCGACGGCCGACCCGACGGCGGTCCTGGCTGCTGCGCGGGACCTGCGTGAGCGGTCATTCGGGCCGGCCACGGAGAAGTACCGCGAGCTCGGCACGCTGTCCAACCTCCTCGCGTTCAACGCGATCAGCACCCTGCCGACGCGCAACTTCCAGGCGGCGGCCTTCGAGGGGGCAGCCAAGCTGGCGGAACGGCCAGCCGGGGACTCGGCGGGCATGCGGCGCGTGGCCACCAGCAGCTGCGCGTCCTGCACCATCGGCTGCGAGCACGTCTACCGGGTCGGCTGGGGCCGCAAGGCGCGGGTCGAGTACGAGAACGTGTTCGCGCTCGGCCCCATGTGCGGGGTCAGCGACCCGGAGGCGGTGCTCGAGGCCAGCGCCCGCTGCGACGACCTCGGCATCGACACCATCTCGGCGGGCGGCACGATTGCGTGGGCGATGGAGTGCGCGCAGCGCGGGCTGATCGACGCGCCCTGGCTTCGGTTCGGCCAGGCCGCCGCGCTGCTGCGCGCCCTCGATGAGATAGGCGACCGGTCGACCCCGCTCGGGTCGCTGCTCGCCGAGGGTTCCAGAATTGCCTCACGAACCGTCGGTAGCGGCTCAGAGGACTTCGCCCCGCACGTCAAAGGGCTGGAGATGCCCGGCTACGAGCCGCGCACCCTGCACGCGATGGCGCTGGGGCTGGCAGTGAACGCCCGGGGCGCTGACCACAACCGTTCCGGGGCCTACGAGGCAGACCTGTCTGGTGACCTGGACCGGCTCGACGGCGGCGACGCGCACGTGGCCGCGGCCGTGGACACCGAGGACCGGGCCGCCGTGATGGACTCGCTGATCTTGTGCAAGTTCCTGCGCGGCGTGTTTACCGACCCGTTCACTGAGTGGGCCGGGCTGCTCGCCGGGGTGACGGGCTGGCCGGTGTCCGGTGCTGAGCTGCGCGACACCGCCCGCCGGATCGTCATGGCTAAGCGCGTCTACAACGTCAGGGAGGGCTGGCAGCCCGAGGACGACTGGCTGCCTGAGCGGCTGCTGAACGAGCCGATCACCCTGCCTTCCGGCCGGGTCGCCTCGCTCACCGCCGACCGGCTGCGCGCGATGATCAGCGCGTACTACGGCAAGCGCGGCCTTGATCGCGAGGGGCGCCCGCATCCGGGAGTGGCAGCCGATCTTTACTTGGCTTAGCTCGGCGCGCGGGCGGATACTGCCTGTATGGCTATAACCTCCCAGGAGAGCACGGGAACGGTCACGCTCACCATCGACGGGCGTGAGGTCACTGCCCCCGAGGGCGCGACGATCTGGCAGGCCGCCACGGCAGCCGGCATCGACATTCCAGTGCTGTGCCATGACGAGCGATTCGACCCGGTGGGCGTCTGCCGGATGTGCGTGGTGGACGTCGGTGCCCCGGCGTTCGCCGCCGCCTGCGTGCGGGCCTGCGAGAGCGGCATGCAGGTGCGGACCGCCACGCCCGAGGTCGAGCGCAGCCGGGCCATGCTGACCAGGCTGCTGGTGTCCGACCAGCCGCCGCCTGAACGCGACCCCAAGCAGACCACGACGGCCGACAACGAGCTGCTCGCGCTGGCCGACCGGTACGGTGTCAGCCGCGAGACCGAGACACTGCCGTGCGCTTCTGGCCGTGGCGTAGACCTGTCCAGCCCGGTCATCTCGGTGGACCACGACGCCTGCATCCTGTGCGACCGGTGCGTCCGCGCGTGCGACGACATCCAGAACAACGACGTGATCGGGCGCAGCGGCAAGGGCTATTCCACGCACATCGGGTTCGACCTCAGCGACCCGATGGGCAGCTCCTCCTGCGTCTCCTGCGGCGAGTGCGTGGCGGCGTGCCCGACCGGCGCGCTGACCAACAAGCCGATCCGCAACATCCCGATCAGGCCGCGCTCCGAGCTGGACGCGGTGGACACGGTGTGCCCGTACTGCGGCGTCGGCTGCGCGCTGACGTACTACGTGGACAGGGAGCGGGGCGCGATCGCCTACGCGGACGGCCGCGAGCAACCTGGCTCGCACGGTCGGCTGTGCGTCAAGGGACGGTACGGCTGGGACTACGCCGCGTCACCGCAGCGCCTCACGGTGCCGCTGATCCGCCGCGAGGAATCCTACCCGAAGGGTGCGCTGTCGACCGATGTCCGGGGCGAGATGGCAACTCCCGCGGACGATCGCGCCCCGGACAATGGTGCCGCTGCGGGCGGTAATGGCAGTTCTGGTAATGGCAGTGCTAACAACGGTAAGGGCAAGGGTAAGCGGCG
>JASIGS010000273.1 GCA_030052355.1 Streptosporangiaceae bacterium
GAACCAGCCCGGCACGACCGCCGACCAGATCGCGGGGCAGCTCGAGGTCACCGAGCGCGCCGCGCGCAGGTACGTCGCGATCCTGCGAGAGGCGGGGGTACCCGTCGAGTCCGCACGGGGCAGGTACGGCGGCTACCGGCTCGGCCGGGGGATGCGGCTGCCACCGGTCATCTTCAATCAGGATGAGGCGCTCGGACTGGTGATGGCCGTGCTCGAGGGCCACCCGGGGGCGAGCGGCACCGGCGAGCTGGCCGGCTCAGCCCTGGCCAAGGTCATCCGGGCGCTGCCGGCGGACGTCGGCCGCCAGGCCGCGGCAGTGCGCGAATACGCGTCAGCGGCGCCCGACCGCCGCGGCGCCCATGCCGATCCGGCCGTCATCAGCGCACTCGTCCTGGCGGTCGCGTCGAGGCACCGGGTACGGATGAACTACCGGAGCCAGTCAGGCAGTGAATGGGAAGCAGACGTCGACCCGTGGGCAGTCGTTGTCCGCTATGCACGCTGGTACCTGCTGTGCTACTCCCACCACGCGAGCGCGGTGCGCAGCTACCGGATCGACCGGATCCTGACCGTCGAGCACACCCGGCACAGTTTTAACCCGCCCGATCGACTGGATCCGGTGGCGGCACTCGAGGAGAACCTCGGCGAGGGCTGGGAGTTTCCCGCCCGCGTGGTGTTCGAGGCGCCGCTGTCCGCGGTAGGCCCGTGGATCCGGCCGCCGATGGGGCACCTCGCGGCACACCCCAGCGGATGCGTGCTGACCGGCAGCACCAGCAACCCAGCCATGTACGCGCAGGAGTGGCTGGCGGCCATGCCGTTCGCCTTCCGCGTCGAGGGCGGCGACGAACTCCGCGCCGCCGTCGCAGCGCTCGCATCGCGATGCGCGGCCGCGGTCGCAGGCCCGCCGGGTGAGCACTGACGCCGCGGGCGGAGCGCTTGTCACACCGCTGCCATGCGCCGCCGGGACTCGCGTCAGCGGAAATCGGGTCTTACCGTTGAGCTATGCAGTCATCCGCTCAGGGCTGGTATCGCGATCCGTTCGCGATCCACGAGGATCGCTACTTCTCCGACGGCACGCCTACCAAGCTAGTCCGTGATGAGGGGAACGAGTCCTACGACGAACCGCCGCCCGGCCCCTACACGTTCAGCGGGCTGATCCCGTGCGATCGGCCAGTCGAAGATGCCGCCGGCGGGTCCGGGCTCCGCCGCGCCGACGACGCCGCAAACGACCCGCCCTACAGCAGCGCGGAGGCACGGCAGCTGGCGTTTGACGTGTTCGACGCGGGGGCCGTGCCACCACCCCGCAGGAGCTGACCGGCCCGCCCGGCTCTCCCCCTTCTGGCCGGTGGCACCCGGCGGGCGCGGCGGGCGGCGCACGCCGCCCTGATACGTTCAGCGCATGGACGCCGCCTCGGGCTCCGGCGAGTTCGGCTCGCAGACCATCGCCGAATTCACCGACCGCCTCGCCGCCAGGGTGGCCGCGCCGGGCGGCGGGGGCACAGCCGCGCTGAACGCGGCGCAGGCGGCCGCCCTGCTGGCCATGGTCGCGCGGTACTCCGACGGCCCGCGGTACGCGCAGCACGCCGGCACCATCGCCGGCATCATCGAGCAAGCCGACCAGCTTAGGAACGAGTCGCTCGACCTCGCAGCCGCTGACGCGGCCGCCTTCGGCGCGGTCACCGCCGCTTACGCGCTGCCGAGGGATACCGCGGCAGACAAGGCCGCCCGCTCGGCCGCCATCTCGTCGGCGCTGGCCGGAGCGGCGGCGCCGCAGGCGGCGGTCATAGCCGTCGCGGCCCGCCTCATTGACCTCATCGAGACGCTGCTGCCGATCGGGAACCGCAATGTCGTCACCGACCTCGCGGCCGGCGCCGCCGCGCTCCACGCGGCCGTGACCACGGCGCGCATCAACATCGAGGTCAACCTGTCCGCCGTCACCGATGCCGCGGTTCGGGGGCAATACGACGAGGCGCTCAGCGCGGCCGACGGCCTGCTGGCTCGTGCGGCGACGGTCAGCGACACGGTGCGCGAGGAAATCAGCTGGTGACCGCCAGGGACCTGCCAGGCCGGGAACTGGCTGCGGGCATGCGCGCCCGCACGGCTGAGCTGGTCGCGTCTCTGGCTGAGGACGGTGTCACGGTGCGGCTGGCGGTCGTGACCGCGACGCCGGACGAATCCGCCGCCTGGTACGCGCGCTCCCTGGCGGGTGCGGCCTCCAGGCTGGCCATCGCGTGCGACGTGACAGATCTGGGTGCCGGGGCCCGTCCCGGCCAGATCGCTGACGCACTGGCCGCGCTGTCGGCGGACGCCGCGGTGCACGGCATCATCCTGCAGACCCCGCTGCCAGAGCCGGCCCGGCTCGGGGAACTGGCCAGTGCCATCGGCCCGGCGAAGGACGTGGACGGCGCGAGCCCGCTCGCCCTCGGCCGGCTGGCTGCCGGGCTGCCGGCGTTCGCGCCCGCGACGGCTGCAGCGGTCATCGCGCTGCTGGACTTCCACGGCGTGCAGCTAGCGGGCAGGCGCGCTGTCGTGGTGGGCCGCTCTGTCGTGGTCGGCAAGCCGCTTGCTCTCCTGCTTCTCGCGCGGGACGCGACGGTGACGGTCTGCCACTCGCGTACCCCCGACCTGGCCGACGTGACCTCCACTGCCGAGATCCTCGTCGCCGCGGCGGGACGGCCGGGGCTCATCACCGCGCGTCACGTCCGGCCAGGCGCCGTGGTGATCGACGTCGGAACTACTCCAGCCGCCGACGGCGGGCTGGCCGGCGATGTCGACGCGGCCGGTGTCGCGACGGTCGCCGGGATGCTGTCTCCCGTGCCCGGAGGCGTGGGGCCGGTCACTACGGCGCAGCTGCTGGCCAATACAGCCACTGCAGCCGCGACGCTGACTCCCGGCGGGACAGGTTACGGCAGAATGGCTCGCGGGTGAGCCCGTCGAGCACGCCGCATCGCGGCCAGGAGGCATTCATGACGACGTCGTCATCAGGCTCCGGCGATGCGCAGCTCGCTGAGATACTCGCGCGGCTGCCTCAGGCCCCGCAGTAGCGTCGCCTCAGGCTAGACAGTCCGCTGTGATTAACAAGCGCCAGCGCAGTACCGCTCTGCTCGTCGCCGGGTGCTTCTTCATGGAGATGCTCGACGGCACCATCGTCACCACCGCCAGCCCTCGGATTGGCCGGTCCCTGCACGTCCCGCCGGCTCAGGTCGGCCTGGTCATCACCGCGTACCTGCTGACGCTGGCGGTCCTGATCCCGCTGAGCGGCTGGCTCACCCGCCGTTTCGGCAACCGGGTGATCTTCCTGTCTGCGATCGCGATCTTCACGCTTGCCTCGGTTGCCTGCGCCTCCAGCGCCAGCCTCGGCGAGCTCGTCGCCATGCGGGTGCTGCAGGGTGTTGGCGGCGCGATGATGGTGCCGGTCGGCCGGACCATGGTGGTGACCGCCGCGGACAAGCGGGACCTCATCAGGGTGATGTCCTATGTCGTGTGGCCAGGGCTGATCGCCCCGGTCATCGCCCCGCTGGCCGGCGGCCTGATCACCACGTACGCGTCCTGGCACTGGCTGTTCCTGATCAACGCACCGCTCGGGGTTGTCGCCTTCGCTGTGGCCTGGCGGCTGATCGAGAACACCGGCGGCACGGCGCCGCCGCCGCTGGACTGGGTCGGCGTGGCGCTGACGTGCGCCGGCCTTGGCGGTCTCACCTACGGAGCCAGCCTGCTGTCCAGGACCGCGCCGCCACCCGCCGAGGCGGCCGGGTTCGGCGTGGTGTCGGTCGTAATGCTGGCGGGCGCCGGCTGGCACCTGTCCCGTACCCCGCATCCGCTGCTCAACCTCCGCACGCTACACGTGCCCACCTTCCGGGTCTCGCAGACCGGCACGTTCCTGTACTGGTTCGTCGTGGGAGCCGGGCCGTTCCTGCTGCCACTGCTGTTCCAGACGCAGTTCGGCTGGAGCCCGGTCAAGTCCGGCGCCGTCACGGCGTTCATCTTCGTCGGCAACGTCGGGATCAAGCCGGCCACCACACCGCTGATCAACAGGTACGGCTTCCGGTCGCTGCTCGTCGCCTCGACCGCGTGCATGGCACTGAGCATGGCTGGCCTCGCGCTCATCACCTCGGCGACGCCGCTGGCCGTCATCGCGGCACTGGCGCTGGTCAGCGGCGCCGCCCGGTCGGCCGCGCTGACCGTGTACAACACCGTTGGCCTGGCCGAGATGGATCAGGCGCTGATGCGTGACGCCAACACGCTGGCGGCGACCACCACACAGCTCGCGTCCGGCCTCTCCATCGCAGCGGCCACCGTGGCGCTGCGCATCGGCGGGCCGCTGGGACGACTGCTGCCCGGAGCCGCGACCGGCAAGACGGC
>JASIGS010000274.1 GCA_030052355.1 Streptosporangiaceae bacterium
CGCTGAGAGCGCGGCGCTGCGCGGCGGCATGCCGCCGCGGGCTGCCTTCCCGTTCCTGGACAAAACGCTGTAAATCACATCCGATCGTTGGCATCGGTGGGGAGTTCTGACGGTTATAGGCGTCAGAACTCCCCACCGATGCCCGCGATCGGACGTGATTTACGGCGTTTTGTCCAATAACGGGAAGGCAACCCCGCGGCCGCATGCCGCCGCGGAGCGCCGCTCTCAGCGCAGCTTGTCGAGGCGGGCGGCGGCGGCGTCGATCCGCTCGTCCGTTGCTGTCAGGGCGATCCGGACATGTCCGGCACCCGATGGGCCGTAGAAGTCCCCGGGCGCGACCAGGATGCCTTCCCGCGCGAGCCGGTCGACCGAGCCCCAGCCGTCGAGATCGGGGTGGCGTGCCCACAGGTAGAGCCCGGCGGCCGAGTGATCGACCGCCCAGCCAGCGGCCTCCAGGGCTGGCCGCAGCCGGTCTCGCCTGGCCGCGTACCTGGCCCGCTGCGCAGCAGCGTGCTCATCGTCATCCAGCGCCGCCGCCATCGCCGCCTGAATGGGCGCCGGGACCATGAAACCCGCGTGCTTGCGGACCTCCAGCAGTTCGGCCACGAGAGCCGGGTCGCCAGTGACGAAGCCGGCCCGGTAGCCGGCCATGTTCGACCGCTTGGACAGCGAGTGCACGGCGAGCAGGCCCTCGTGTGAACCCTCGCAAGCGTCCGGGTGCAACACCGAGAGCGGGCTCGCTTCCCAGCCGAGCTCGATGTAGCACTCGTCCGAGGCGACGACGGTGCCACGCGCCCGCGCCCAGCCGACGACCTTGCGCAGGTGCTCGGCAGGCAGGACCTGGCCCGTCGGGTTCGACGGCGAGTTAAGCCAGCTCAGCGCCACGCGGGCGGGACCGAGCGGGATGAGCCCGTCGGCGGCCACCGGGGTGCAGCCGGCCAGCCGAGCTCCGATGTCGTAGGTCGGGTAGGCCAGGCTCGGATAGGTCACGACGTCACCGGGCCCGAGCCCGAGCAGCGTCGGCAGCCAGGCGATGAATTCCTTCGTGCCGATAACGGGCAGCACGGCAGACGGATCCACGACGACTCCGAGCCGCCGGGCGAGCCAGCCTGCCGCCGCCGTACGCAGCGCCGCGGTGCCAGCGGTGAGCGGGTAGCCGGGGGAATCCCAGGCGGCGAGCAGGGCGTCCCTGGCGACTGCCGGGACCGGGTCGACCGGAGTGCCGACCGACAGGTCGACGATGCCGTCCGGATGGGCCCTGGCCAGCTTGGCGGCTGGCACCAGCGAATCCCACGGGAACGAGGGGAGCTGCGCGGCCAGCCCGCGCTCCCGGCGGGCCTGGTAGCCGACGCCGGCAGCCCCGCCAGGCACCGTGTTCGCGGCCGCGTTCCCGGCCGTCACGCCATCACGCCCGCGGCCGCTAGTGCTCGGTCTCCTGCGGCGGCAACGCGGCCACGAGAGGGTGATCCCTGCCGATCTTGCCGACCTTGGAGGCACCGCCAGGCGAGCCGATGTCGCTGAAGAACTCCACGTTCGCCTTGTAGTAGTCCTTCCACTGGTCCGGCACGTCATCCTCGTAGAAGATGGCCTCCACCGGGCACACGGGTTCGCAGGCCCCGCAGTCGACGCACTCGTCGGGCTGGATATAGAGCATCCGCTCGCCCTCGTAGATGCAGTCGACCGGGCACTCTTCGATGCAGGCCTTGTCGAGCACATCGACGCAAGGCTGCGTGATGATGTACGTCACTTCCGAGCTCCTCTTCTTTCCGCGCCCCGGCTCACTAGCCCGTGGCAGGCCTGGCGGCACGGCACAACACCAGTATCGCGTCCCCGCCGGGATCGGGAACATGCAGCCGACCCTGGGGTTCGCAGGTTATCAGCCGAATACCACAGCACCGGTAGCAACCGTGCCGTGCTGGCTGACACCGCGCTGCCTGACCCAGCGGCCCGAGCCAGTGTAGGAAAGCCACTCGTAGCCGCGGTAGCTCACGTCCCTGATGCCGTAGGAGCTCGCGTTGGTGACCAGCCACGCGGCCACGGCCCAGCCCTGGCTCTGATCCCGCACGGCAACGGTGCGCGCCGGATCGCGGCCCGAGCGGGCAGTTCCCTGCGTCAGCGGGCCGAACGTGCCTGCCAGCGCCCGGCTAGCCGCCCACAGCCTGACCTTGTGGCCGACCGTGGCGTATGAGCACCAGACGGCGTGCGGGAGGCTGCCGCCGAACGCGGCGGCGAGCTGCGCACCGGTCGTTGCCCACTGGGCGTACGCCTGGCCGTCGGCGCTGCGCTGGACCGCCTGGGCCGCCTCGTATATGGGCATATGCAGGTAACCGGGCACGGTGGCCAGAGCGGCGAAGAACCTGGTCGACGCGTAGACGGGGTCTTCGATCTGCTTGACGGTGCCCCAGCCCTGTGACGGCCGTTGCTGGAATACCCCGACCGAGTCCAGGTCGCCGTAGGGAAGGTTGGCCAGGTCGGACTCTTGCAGCGCGGTCGCGTAGGCGATCGTCAGGGCCCGCTCGGGCATGGCACGCCTGTCGGCGACGCCCGCGATGGTCGCGGCGATGGAAGCCTGGCTGACCGCGAGCTGCCAGCCCTCGCCGTCGGGGGCGTCTGCGGAGCAGCCCGTCGGCCGCGGCACCACGGCCGGGTGACGGGTGATGGCCAGGTAGCCGACGAAAAGGACCGCCAGCAGGACGATAGTGACCGCGGCAGCGCGCGTGCGCTTCCCGGTTCTGGCGGAGAGGCGCTCGCCCGGCACGTCCTCGAAGCTACACCGCCAGCGCAGGTGGCAGCGCCTGACCGGTTAGGCTCCGACGCTATGAAGTCAGCTGCGCAAGCCGAGGCGTCCGCGCTGCCCGCCGAGATCGACGAACTGTGGCAGCGGCGGGCTGACCTGTCGCCGGCCGACACGGGCGCGACCGAGCTGGTCGTCGCCGCGGTGGACAAGATCGACACCGGGCAGTCCAGGGTGGCGTGGGTGGACCAGGTCACAGATGAGGTTGTCGTCGACGAGCGGGCGAAGCGCGCGATCCTGCTGGCGTTCCGGCTGCTGCCGATGGTGGAGACGCAGGTCGGCGACTTCCGCTACCACGATCGGGTGCCGCTGACCACGCGGCTCGACGGCGTGCGCGCGGTGGCGGGTTCGATAGTGCGCTGGGGCGCCTACGTCGCTCCCGGTGCGGTACTCATGCCGTCGTTCGTGAACATCGGCGCGTACGTGGACTCCGGCACCATGGTCGACACCTGGGCGACCGTCGGATCGGCGGCCCAGATCGGCAAGGACGTGCACCTCGCCGGCGGCGTCGGCATCGGCGGCGTGCTCGAGCCGCCGAACGCGGTGCCCGTGGTGGTCGAGGACAACGCGACGGTCTTCTCCCGCTGCATGGTGGTTGGCGGTGCCCGGGTCCGCACCGGCGCGGTGCTCGGCGCCGGCACGATCCTGACCAAGACCACTCACGTCTTCGACGTCGAGACCGGCGAGGAACTGCCGCGCGGTGAGGTACCGGCGTGGTCGGTGAGCGTCGGCGGTACCAGGACGCGGGAGTTCCCCGGCGGGGAGTTCGGCATGCCGTGCGTGCTCGTGCTCAGGCGGCTGGAAAAGGGCAGCGTGCACGACCAGGCGGCGCTCAACGACATACTCCGCGACCACGGCGTCGGAGATTAATAAGGGAACGAGTTACCGGCCGCGACTGCCGTAGCGCTGCGCGGCTGCAAGGGTGCTCGGATCGCCTGGGCAGACCGGCCGGCACGCCGGGCGCGTTGGCCGATCTGGTGCCCGCGGCAGCTAGTTTGTGACCATGAGCTTGTCTGAGCCGCGGCGCGGACTGCGCCGTCAGGGCCCCGCAACACTGCGGGGCAAGCATATTCCGAAGACCACTACTGACCAGCGGCTTCTCGACTGGCGCGGGCCAAGCGACTGGGTCCATACCGACCCGTGGCGGGTGCTGCGGATCCAGGCCGAGTTCGTCGAGGGATTCGGCTTGCTCGCCGAGCTCGGCCAGGCGGTGTCGGTATTCGGCTCGGCCAGGTCGCTGCCGGGCAGCGCCGAGTACGCGTGCGCCCAGCAGATCGGCGCGGGGCTGGCCAAGGCCGGCTACGCCGTGATCACCGGCGGCGGCCCCGGCGTCATGGAGGCTGCCAACAGGGGCGCGGCGAGCGCCGGGGGAGTCTCCGTCGGCCTGGGCATCGAGCTGCCGCTCGAGCAGGGGCTGAACGAGTACGTCGAGATCGGGCTGGAGTTCAGGTACTTCTTCGTCCGCAAGACGGTCTTCGTCAAGTACTCACAGGCGTTTGTCGTGCTCCCGGGCGGGTTCGGCACGCTGGACGAGCTGTTCGAAGCCGTGACGCTGGTGCAGACCGGAAAGATCACCAGATTCCCGATCGTCCTGGTCGGAAGCGAGTACTGGAAGGGCCTGAACGCCTGGATCAACGACACCATGCTGGCCGAGGGAAAGATTTCCGAGCGCGATCCCGAACTCTTGATCATGGCGGACGACCCGGCCGACGTGGTGCGCATCATCACGCAGGCGCACAGCACGGACACCAGCCGCAGGAGCATCGCTGACATGACCTGAGCGGCCGCCCGCGCTCGGCCGCGAGGCCGTCGTTGGCTGCACAGCTCTGCCGGGCATGGCACGATTGCGATGTGCCCATCGTCATCACCATCGCAGCGGTCGCCATCATCGGCGGCATGGTCGTCGTGGCCAGGGGCCTCGGCGGCGAGCTGGCACGCGATCGGGCGCCGCTGCCATCGGAGGTCGACGTGCGGACCGGGGCCGACGTGGCGCGTTACCGCCCGCCGCCGGCCCTGCTCGGATACCAGCCCGAGGCCACGGAACGGGCATTCAGCATGATCGGCCGTTCGATCGCCGAACGGGACGAGGAGATCGCCTGGCTGCGCGACCGGCTGGCCGAGCTGCAGCCCGAGACGAGGCAGGGGCTGGACGCTGGCCGGCCGTCCGGCCCAGCCGTGACTGAGCCGCCTGAGCCGGATCCGAGCGACCCGGACAGCGAAAGCTCTGGCGACGCGGGTGTGGCGGCCGAGAGCGCCGCGAGCCCGGAGCGATGAGCGACGACGGCCTGCCTGCGGCCGGCCCGGACGGGCTGCTGCGCTGCCCGTGGGCCCTGAGCAGCCCCGAGTACGTGGGCTACCACGACGAGGAGTGGGGCTGGCCGGTGCGGGACGACACCGGCCTTTTCGAGCGTCTCTGCCTGGAGGCGTTCCAGTCCGGACTGTCCTGGCTCACCATCCTGCGGAAGAGGGAGAACTTCCGTGCCGCCTTCCGCGGCTTCGACATCGAGGCGGTGGCCGGGTTCGGCCCCGCTGACGTGGACCGGCTGCTGGCCGACGCCGGCATAGTGCGGAACAGGGCGAAGATCGAGGCCGCCGTCGCCAACGCGCGGGCAGCGCTCAAGCTCCCTGACGGCCTTGCTGCGCTGGCCTGGCGGTATGCCCCCGATGACGGCGAGGCGCCGGTAAGCCTGGCGGACATTCCGGCGAAGACCAGCGCGTCGGCCGCCTTGTCGAAGGAGTTGCGGCGGCTTGGCTTCAGGTTCACCGGCCCGGTCACCGCGTACGCGACCATGCAGGCCTGCGGCATCGTGAACGATCACCTGACCGGCTGTTTCCGGCGGGACGCCGTTTCCGCCAGCAGATAGTTGCGCCGGGGCGGAACGCGTCGTCACATTCGGCGATACGATCCGTCGTGAATCTGTTGCCCGGACCCGGCCATTCACGAGTCCGGGTTAGCCGAGGTGAGCAACGTCCGAGGTCAGCCACCGCAGATCACTGCGTTACCAGAGCGCTGCCGTCACAGTGATGCGGGTCCCCGCCCTGCGTGCGGGGACCCGCGCTGGCTGTTGACCAGTCCGACCTGCACCGCAGGTGGCCTGGCCATTTGGGTGAACCTTTACCCAATCCCATTGCGCAAGTTCGCAAAATCCTCATAATCTGTGGCTCACATAAGCCTTGGTTGGAAGGGCGGAGGAGCATGCGGCCGCCAACGCCCGCGGAAGGTGGCGGGAACGCGCTCGGCAGCCCGGCGGAGCCTGCACAGGCGGCCGGCTTCCTCGCCGCACCCGTGGCCGGGGCGCTGGCAGTCCTCCCTGACAACGACGGCCTCATCGCTGGGCACCTCGCCAATGCCGGGGTCAGTGGCGGCGGATGTTTCGTCCGGGCCCTGCCCGTCGACACCACGTGCGCCGCGGTGGCCAGGCGCTACTTCCGCGAGGCCGTTTCCGGGCTGGCCATGCCGAGCGGGCTGCTGCATGACGGCGTCACCATGGCGAGCGAACTCGCCGCCAACACGCTGCATGCACAGCGCAGAGCCGGTGCTGCTCAGGGTGGCGTTGGCCACCAGCAGGCCGGGGGCGGCGTCCCCGAGATCTGGGTATACCTGCGGGGCAGCGGCCGGACCTGCGAGCTGGTCTGCAAGGTATTCGACACCGAGCGCGGCTGGAACGCCGGAACCGAGCCAGGCATGTCCAAGGCACCGGTCGATGCCGTCAGCGGCCGCGGGCTGCAAGTAGTCGCGGGGCTTTCCGCCGGTCAGTGGGGCTGCCACCCGAGCAGGTCCAGACTCGGCAGCTGGAAGGTACCGGGCAAGGCTGTCTGGTTTGCCCTGCGCATACCGCAGTCCGCGCTCCCCGAGCAGTTCAGGGGGTCGCTGGCAGGCGCGGACTGGCTCGTGGACGAACTCGAACTCATGCTGGCAGGCCGAGGGCTGGCAGGCAGCATCGTGAGGGCCGACGCTGGCAGCATGTCCGTCTTGTCAGTCAGCGCGAACCTCACGGTGTGGCGGCACGGCGACGCGGTCTCCTGGCGGTCGGCGAACGGCGATTACCAGCGGATGGCCCTCGCGGACCTGGTAGAGGTCACCGAGCAGATCGTCGGCGCGCATGAGGAGCACCAATCCCGCAGCGCGCGCCTCTAGCCTGAGCAGTGCCTGCCTGCCTGGCGCCTCGCCCCTGCGCGCCCTACGTATAACTGTTATCGACGTTCGGCGGGCGGGAAAGCTGATCGTTACCATCGCGGCGCCGAACACTGGATAATAGAGAGACTGATCGAGATGCTTGGGACTGGCTGGAGCACCAGCCAGTCCTCCTTGGTTCCGG
>JASIGS010000275.1 GCA_030052355.1 Streptosporangiaceae bacterium
GGGCAGGCTCTCGCGATCTGGCCAGGGCGGATTGTCCAGGTCCTGATTGGCCGCGAGGTCGTAGTGCGCGACTAGCTCACGCCAGGCAGCCTCCTCGCCGCTGACCTCGCCGCCGACGTCTCCTGGTCCGCTCATCCCTTCCTAGTCTCCACCCGTTGCCCCGGTGCTGGCCCCGCTATGTTCACGGACAAACTCCAGGCTGCCGGAAAATATTGCCTCGGCGTCATTATCCAGGGTGGCCACGTGGTAACTGTTGGCAAGCATGCGCACCTCGAGCCTGTCCTTCGGTATCCCCCGCTCCAGGGCCTTGTCGCTGTTCGGTCCGACCACGTGGTCTACCGTGCTGCGGAAGACGAGGACGGGCTGGGTCAGCTCGCCCAGGTGCTGCTGAGTGGTCCGCCAGAGGCCAGGCAGGCTCGCGGCCGCCTTGACCGGGGTGCGGTCATAGCCGAGTTCTACCGTGTCTTCCTTCTTGATGTCGCTGGCCACGCCCTTGAGCGAGGGGACCAGCAGCTTCAGCACCGGTGACAGGGCGAACAGCCAGGTGTCGGGCGCCACGGACGGGTTCACCAGCACAAGCCCCCGCACGGCCTCGCCGCGGACCTCTGCCAGCCGGAGGGCCAGGCAGCCGCCCATCGACAGGCCCATCACGAACACCTCGTCCGAACTGGACTGCAGCTCGTCGAACGCGCGGTCTACCTCGGCGAACCAGTCTTCCCAGCGGGTCCTGGCCATCTCCTGCCAGGTTGTGCCGTGGCCAGGAAGCCGCGGCAGCGAAACGGACAGGCCAGCGTCCGCGAGGTACTCGGCCCATGCCCGCAACGACTGAGGGCTGCCGGTGAAGCCGTGGCAGAGCAGCACGCCGGTGCTCCCGCCCTTGTGACTGAATGCTTCGGCACCTGGCATCACTGGCATCGATCTGTCCTCCCTGGCGGCGTTCCAGTGCTCGGGCACTAGGCCGAGGCTAGACCACTAGGGTGAAGCTAGGACACGTGAGAGGGAGCACGAATGCGAGTCGGAGTCCTGACCGGAGGCGGCGACTGCCCCGGGCTCAACGCGGTGATCCGTGCCGTGGTGCGTACCGGCGTGGCCGAGCACGGGATGGAATTCATCGGGTTCCGTGACGGCTGGCGCGGGCCCCTTGAGGGCGACACGATGGTGCTGGATGTCGCCGCCGTGCGCGGCATCCTGCCACGGGGCGGCACCATCCTCGGCACCTCCCGGACCAACCCGGCCGCGCCGTCCAACACGGTCGGCGGCAAGACCGGAGTCGAGCGCGTGCTGGAGAACCTGGAGAGCCTCGGTGTCGACGCGCTGGTGGCAATCGGCGGCGAGGACACCCTCGGGGTAGCGGGCAAGCTGCACGACGCCGGCGGCAAGGTGGTCGGTGTTCCGAAGACGATCGACAACGACCTGGGCGGTACCGACTACACGTTCGGCTTCGACACGGCCGTGAACATCGCGATGGAGGCGATCGACCGCCTGCACACGACCGCTGAGAGCCATCACAGGGCGCTGATCGTCGAGGTGATGGGTCGCAACGTCGGCTGGATCGCACTGCACGCCGGCATGGCCGGTGGCGCCAACGTCATCCTGATCCCGGAGAAGCCGTTCGATCTCGACCAGGTCTGCGACTACGTCGAGCACCGCTTCGAAGACCACTACGCGCCGATCGTCGTGGTGGCCGAGGGCGCGCACCCGAAGACCGGGGACGAGGCAGTTGGCGAGCAGCAGCTCGACCAGTTCGGTCATGCCCGGTTCGGCGGGGTCGGCCAGTTGCTGGCCGGCGAGATAGAGCTCCGCACCGGCAAGGAGGCGCGGGTCGCGGTGCTCGGGCACATCCAGCGCGGCGGGACGCCGACGGCGTTCGACCGGGTCCTGGCGACGCGGTTCGGCGTCCAGGCGATCCACGCGGTAGCGGACGGCGCGTTCGGCAGCATGGTGGCGCTGCGCGGGACGGACATCGTCAGGGTGTCGCTCGCCGAGGCGACGCGTGAGCTCAAGCTCGTCCCGCCGGAACGGTACGCCGAGGCGGAAGTTTTCTTCGGCTGATGCACTTGGGTCCGGTCCGGCGCGCGGTCTGCCCTCCGGCCGGTCCGGTCACGCCGGCCAGGTGTTACCGGCGTGACCGGAAAGCCGCGGCCTTGACCCGGTTCTGGCACGACGTGGAGCAGAACCGTCGTGTCGCGTTGCGCGAGCCATCGATGTAGACGCGGTCGCAGCGCGGAGCGGTGCACACGCCGAGCCGGTCGTACATCTCGGTGCCCAGGACGATGGCGAGGCCGGTGGCACAGCCGGCCGCCCAGCCCTTCACCAGCGAGTCGGTGGCCCCATGGAAGTGCAGGTGCCATGGCTCGCCATCGTGCCGGTCAAGCTGCGGGCGCGCGCCGGTCTCGGCGAGCAGCGCGTTGACGTTCCTGGCCGCGGCGTCGACGTCACCGTGCTCGACCAGGGCGAACACCTCCCGCAGCCGGCTGGCGACGACGGCCAGGTCCGCCGCGTCCCGCGCCGTCACCGCCGGCGGCTGCTCGCTGTCCGCGCGCAGCGCTTCACTGACCGCGGCGCGCAGGTCGTCTCCGGCTGGCCGGGTGAAGTCTCGGCCGCGCGCCTCGCCCGGCGTCACCGCGTTGACAAGCCTGACCGCGGTACCGGCGATCCTCTCGACGTGACTGGTAAAATCCACTTGACCGGTTACTTCTCCGCGTTTATGGTCGTGACTGCCGAAAGTGTACAAGGCAGTTACGTCAGCCGGAGGAGCCGATGTCAAGCAGATCGCGCGAGGGTGTGCAGAGTGCCGGAGATCCAGGCGGTGGTCTGCAGGGCCCGGTCCTGGGCACACAGGCAGCGCGAGCCTGGATCGAGCGCTGGGACATCCAGCAGGAGACCTACCTGCCCGACCGCGAGGAGCGATTCACCGCGCTGATCGACGCGGTGGAGGAGTGCGCGGGACGGCCCGATCCGCTGGTCCTCGACCTGGGTTGCGGACCTGGCTCGCTGGCCGTCCGGCTGCTGCGCCGGATGCCGCAGGCCACGGTCGTCGCCGTCGATGTCGACCCGGTGCTGCTGGCCCTCGCCCGGGCCGCCTGGGCCGACCTGCCGGGTTTGCGGTTCGCAGAGGTGGACCTGCGGGTACCCGGCTGGACCGCTGGCCTCCGCCTGCACCGCCAGCCTGATGCCGCGGTGAGCACCACAGCGCTGCACTGGCTGACGGAGCCGGCGCTCGCGGCCCTGTACGCCGAGGTCGCGGGCGCCCTGCGGCCGGGCGGACTGATCCTGGACGGCGACCACATGACCGAGGACGAGGCCGTCGTGCCGACGCTCGCCCGCCTCGGCCGGGCACTGATCGAGCGCGAGGAACAGCGGCGGTTTCCCGGCGGCCTGGGCGAGTCCTGGGCTGGCTGGTGGACGGCGGTGGCCGCCGATCCGGTCCTGGCGCCGTTGGCGGCGGCACGGGAGCGTCTGTGGCCGGACGCGGTGCATCACGGCTCGCCATCTGGCCGGCTGAGTGTTCAGGTCGGCGCACTGCGGGCGGCCGGATGTGTCGAGGTGGGCACGTTGTGGCAGCGCGGTGAGAACCGGCTGCTGTGCGGCGTTGTCGCCTGACCCCTAGGAGCACGCACGGAACGACGGCTGGTAGCCGTGCGGCGGCGACTCGATGACGTAACCGCCGCTCGCCCTGGCCAGGTACAGCGAGATCGACCAGGTTGTGCAGGAGGTGTCCGTCGCGCTGTCGGAGGCGCGCTGGTGGCTGGTGAACGTGACAAGCGCCTTGATCTGGCCGCCCGCCGTGGTGCTGATCCTGCGCAGCACGGCGTGGCTGTCCCTGGTCGTGCCGTAACCGGCGGCAAACGCGGCGGCCGTCAGGGCGTCCCGGCTCGACGGGCTGAACAGCGACCTGTACTGGCGGTAGCTGTGGTGGTCGATCGCGTCGAAGTAACGAGTCAGGAACGTGGCGATGGCCGCGGCGTGCGGCGCTGAGGCCGCGGCAGCAGCGATCGTGACCACGCGCGTCAGGGTTCGCGGCTTGCTCGTGGACCCTGCCCGTCCCGGCTGCGCGGACGGCCGCGCGGTCGTGCCCCCGGTCGGCCGGGCCGGCGCGTGGCCGTGCTCGATCAGCGTCACGGCTCCCGCCGCGATGACGACGACCGCGGCGGCAGCCGTGATCACCGTCCACCTCCCGTTCGGCTGCTTGCCAAGCCACGGGTTCTTCGTCCGGGTCGCGCCGGGCGGGGAGGCGGGGTCTGAGCCTGCCAAGCCCGGACCCGCCGGGCCGGGAGTTGCGGCGCTGCGCGGTCCTGCCACGCCCGGGCCTGCCACGCCAGGGCCTGCCACGCCCGGGCCTGCCACGGAGGGGTCGGCCACGGAGGCGCCTGCCTGGCGGGGGACCGCAACGTCGGGACCTGCGACGGCGGGGCCTGCCTGGCGGGGGACGGCAGGCAGGGGCTGACCAGGCGCAGTCCGCTGGGCTAGCTGCTGCCCGCTCCTCCCCGGGACGATCGGCCCGCTAGAGGCGGCAGCCCAGCCGGCGGCGATGCCGGGCGCGGCGATGCCGGGCGCGGCGAGCGCCAGTGCCGGAGGGCGTGCTAAGCGGCCGTGGAAGAGGACGTAC
>JASIGS010000276.1 GCA_030052355.1 Streptosporangiaceae bacterium
CCGACCTCGGGGAAGCCCGGGTAGCCAACCGGCCCCGAGCCGCGCACCACGAGGATCGAGTTAGCGTCGACATCGAGGTCTTCGTCCTCGGCGGCGGCGACGTACTCCTCGATGCTGTCGAAGACCACGGCGACGCCGCGGTGCTGCAGCAGGTCCGGTGCGGCGGCCGACACCTTCAGCACAGCGCCGTCCGGGCACAGGGAGCCCCGCAGCACGACGGTGCCGTTCCCGGCCGGCTGGACGGGCTCGGCCACGGTCCTGATGACCTCGCGGTTCCAGCAGGGCGCCCCGGCTACGTTGTCGGCAACCGGCCTGCCGGTGACGGTCAGCTGGCCGGAGTGCAGCAGGCTGGAAAGCTCGGCCATCACCGCGGGCAGGCCGCCAGCGTAGTAGAAATCCTCCATCAGGAACCGGCCGGACGGCATCAGGTCAACCAGCAGCGGCACCGTGCTGCCGAGCAGGTCGAAGTCCTCAAGTCGCAGCGGCACGCCCGCCCGGCCGGCGATGGCCAGCAGGTGCACCGCGGCGTTCGTGGAGCCGCCGATCGCGGCGTTCACGATGATGGCGTTCTCGAACGCCTCGCGGGTCAGGATCGCCGACGGGCGCAGGCCCTCGCGGACCATCTCGACGATCCGCTGTCCCGAGTGCTGCGCAGCCAGCAGGCGGCGCGAGTCCGCGGCGGGAACCGCGGCGGCACCGGGCAGGCTGATGCCGAGAGCCTCGGCCATGCAGGCCATCGTCGACGCTGTTCCCATCGTCATGCAGTGCCCGGCGCTGCGCGACATGCAGCTCTCGGCTTCGGCCAGGTCAGCGGCGGTGAGCTGGCCGGCCCTCTCCTGCTCGGTCATCTGCCACACGGCGGTCCCTGAGCCGATGTCCCTGCCGCGGAACTTGCCGTTCAGCATCGGCCCGCCCGTGACCAGGATCGCGGGCAGGTCCACGCTGGCCGCTGCCATCAGCGAGGCCGGGGTGGTCTTGTCGCAGCCGGACAGCAGTACCACGCCGTCCAGCGGATTGGCCCGCAGCGACTCCTCAAGCTCCATCGCCATCAGGTTGCGGAACAGCATCGCGGTCGGCCGCAGCATCGTCTCGCCCAGCGACATGACCGGAAACTCCAGCGGGAAGCCGCCCGCGAGCAGGACACCGCGCTTGACCGCGGCCGCGACGGTGCGCAGGTGCGCGTTGCACGGCGTCAGCTCGGAGAAGCTGTTGGCGATCCCGATCACCGGCCTGCCGTCGAACAACTCGTCGCCGAAGCCCTCGTTGCGGATCCAGGACCGGTGCACGAACCCGTTGCGCCCGTCAGAGCCGAACCACTCGCTGCTTCGCATGCTTCCGTGCTCGGCCGCGTTCTGCCCGGCCAGGGCCCGGTCGTCGTTCATGGCACCTCCGGAGAATCATGAACTTCGCTTGCCGCCGTGGCACGCGCAGCGGTGACGCCCGCCTTTCGAGGCGCACGTCGCCCGTGCAGTGCCATCGCCTTCTTCGGATTAAAGCGCCCCGGACGCCCGCTCGGCGAGCACCTTCCTGCGCTGCTCGAGCGCGACGAGGTCGCCGAACGTCCGGTTGTACTGCGGCTGCTCGGTGACCGGGCTGAGCCGCTGCAACCGGGACTTGACGTCGGCGATCTGCCGGCTCACGGCCAGCTCCTCGACCCTGGCGATGACGGCGTCCGCGAACTTCGCGTCCGCCTCGCCCGCCGTGCCGGGGGCCTCGAGCGGCTCGACGGCAAGCCTGGTCACGAACCCGCGTGCGTTGTCGTTGGGCGCCGCCGCGAGCAGCCGGTCGGCCCACTCGCGAGCCGAGCTAGCGCTCGCCACGCCGCCGCAACCTGCCATCAGCTCGCGCACCGCGGTGTGCGCGGGGACGGTGAACACCCCGGCCGGCAGTTCGTCGAACGCCGGGCCGCACAGCGCTGGCCGCTGGACCGCGAGCTTGAGCGCCTGCCGTTCGACGTTCACCATCGGGTCGTTCTGGTTGTAGCCGTTGCGCTCTGCCACAGCAGCCTCGCGGGCTGGCCCAGAGCCGTTCCGCGATGCCGCACCCGCCCTGGGCTGCCGACCGTGCGGCTGCCCGCCGTGCGCCCGCACCCGCCCGACGACAAACTCCTCGTCCAAGATCCCGGTCCACCGGTCGAGGCTGCGGGCATAAAGCTCGCGCAGGCTCCCGTCCTTGATCCTGGCGACGATCGGCGCAGCGGCGTCGAGCGCGGCGAGCCGTCCCTCGACGGTCTCGAGGTTGTGCTCACTGAGCACGCTGCGGATCGCGAACTCGAACAGCGGCACCCGCTGTGCGATCAGGTCACGCACCGCGGCGTCGCCGTGCTTGAGCCTGACGTCACACGGGTCAAGCCCGTCGCCCTGCACGGCGACGAACGTCTGGGTGACGAACTTCTCCTCCATGCCGAACGCGCGCAGCGCCGCCCGCTGCCCGGCGGCGTCGCCGTCGAAGGTGAAGATGACCTCGCCGCGGAACCGGCTGTCGTCCATCAGCAGCCGCCGCAGGATCGTGATGTGCCCGTCCCCGAACGACGTGCCGGAGGTAGCGACGGCCGTCCCGATGCCGGCCAGGTGGCAGGCCATCACGTCGGTGTAGCCCTCCACGACCACCGCCTGCCGCCGCTGCGCGATTTCGCGCTTGGCCAGGTCAGCCCCGTACAGCACCGAGCTCTTCTTGAACAGCACCGTCTCCGGCGTGTTCAGGTACTTCGGTCCGTCCGCGTCATCAGCGAGCTTGCGAGCGCCGAAAGCGATGACCTCGCCGGTCAGGTCCGCGATCGGCCACATCAGCCGGCCGCGGAACTTGTCGATGAGCCCGCGCCTGCCCTCGCTCGCCAGGCCGCCGGACAGCAGCTCGGCATCGGTGAAACCGCGCCCGCGCAGGTGCCGGACCAGCGCGTCCCAGTCGGACGGCGAGTAGCCGACACCGAACTTCCTGGCATCGGCCGGCTCGAACCCGCGCGCGGACAGGAAGTCGCGCCCGCGAGCCGCCTCCGGGCCCGCCAGCTGCTCTGCGTAAAACTCGGCGGCGGCCCGGTGTGCATCGGTCAGCCGGCGGCGCAGCGTCTGCTCCTGGCCGGGGATGCGGCCGCCCTGCTCGTACCGGAGCTCGATGCCGGCCCGGCTCGCCAGCCGCTCGACCGCCTCGGCGAAGCCCAGGTTGTCGATCTTCTGCACGAACTTGATGACGTCGCCGCCCTCGGCGCAGGCGAAGCAGTACCACAAGCCGTTCGACGGCGTGATGCCGAACGACGGGGTCTTCTCGTCGTGGAACGGGCACAGCCCCACCAGCCGGCCTGAACCGGCCGGCCGCAGCTGCAGGTACTCCCCCACGACCTCGGCGATTGCGGAGCGCTCGCGAACCAGGGCGATGTCCTCGTCGCGGATCCGGCCTGCCATCCCCGCCCCTTCGCAGCACGTTGTCCACGGGAGTCTAGTCCCGGCCGCGCTCGGCCGTCGGGCGGCGCACTGGTACGGTCGGCGCGTGGCTGCGACCCTCGTGCTCTGGGACGTCGATTACACGCTCGTGGACGCTGGGCAGACCGGCCTCGAGCTGTACGAGAACGTGTTCTGCGAGATGTTCGGCCTCGATTTCCCGGCGAACGTGCCATCGATGGCGGGCCGCACGGACAGCGCTATCGCACTTGACGTGCTCACGCTTGCGGGCGTGGCCGAGCCGCACGAGCAGGTCGCGGCCTTCCATGGACTGATGGCGGTGCGGGCCCCGCAGCTGGCCGGCCTGGTCAGGGAACGCGGCAGGGTGTTGCCCGGCGCCGCCGAGGCGCTGGCCGCGCTGGCCAACCGGCAGCGCGATGGCGAGCTGGTCCAGTCCCTGCTGACTGGCAACCTCCCGGAGCTGGCGAAGGTCAAGGTGACGGCGCTCGGCCTGACGGCGCACCTGGATCTGGCCTGCGGCGCTTACGGTGATGCAAGCCGGGTCCGCGCCGACCTCGTTCCCATAGCACGCAGGAACGCGGCCAACCGGTACGGTCACGACTACGGTGGCGACGCGACGGTGCTTATTGGCGACACGCCATACGACGTCGAGGCGGCGCTGGCCAACGGCGCGCGCGCCGTCGCCGTGGCGACCGGCAGGTTCAGCCGGGCGGAACTGGAAGCCGCGGGCGCGCACACGGTGCTTCCCGACCTCGCCGACACCGACCGCGTGCTGGCCGCGGTCCTCGGCTAGCTGGCCGCCACCTCGCCGAGCGGTACCGCTGGATCGGTCAGTCGGGCAATGTCGACGCGGGTGCCCGCCTTGATCAGCGCCTGGATGTCGTCGTTGACGTCCCACACGTTGACGTTCATGCCCGCTACCACGGCGCCGTCTTGCAGCCAGAACGCGATGAACTCAAGGGCGTCCTTGTCGCCCCGGTAGACGACCTGGTCGTAGTGGCCGGGCTCGGGCACCCCGGCCGCCTCCATGCCCAGGTCGTACTGGTCGCTGTAGAAGTACGGCACCCAGTCGTAGGACACTTGCTGGCCGAGCATGGCGCGTGCTGCCGCGGGGCCGCCGGACAGGGCGTTCGCCCAGTGCTCGACCCGCAGGCTCCGGCGCAGTACCGGGCTGAAGAAGTTTGCCGCATCGCCCGCGACGAAGATGTCCGGGTCGGAGCTGCGGAGCGACTCGTCGACTCTGATGCCGTTGCCGGTGTCAAGCCCGGCGTCCTCGCCAAGCGCGACGTTGGGCGCTGCACCGATGCCGACGATGACCGTGTCGGCGTTCAGCTGCGCGCCCGCCGAGGTCAGTACCTCCCGCACGTGGCCGCCGGTGCCGCGCAGCTCGCTCACGCCCTCACCGAGCCTGAAGGTCACCCCGTGGCTAGCATGCAGGCGCTCGAACACCTCGCCAAGTTCCGGGCCGACAGCCTGGTACAGGGGGGTTGGCGCGGGCTCGACAACAGTGACCTCGCAGCCGTAGTGGCGCGCCGCGGCCGCGGTCTCGAGCCCGATCCAGCCAGCCCCGGCTATGACGACCTGGCCTTGCTGCTCGAGCGCCGCCCGCAGCACTTCGGAGTTCGCCAGGGTGCGCAAGTACAGCACGCCGTCCAGGTCCGCGCCCGGGACGGGCAGCCGCCGCGGTGACGCGCCAGTGGTCAGCAGCAGCCGGTCATAGCCGACCAGCTCGCCGTTCTCGAGCCGCACCTGCCTGGCTTCCCGGTCGATCGCCGTCGCGCGGGTGCCGAGCCGGAGGTCCACGTCGTTCTTCTCGTACCAGTCCGGGGGGTGCACGAACGCCGACTCGCGCTCGTCGTTGCCAAGCAGGTAACCCTTTGACAGCGGCGGCCGCTCGTAGGGCCGCTCGGTCTCAGCGCCGACCAGCACGACGGCTCCGTCGAAGCCCTCACCGCGCAGGGTCTCGGCAGCCTTGGCGCCTGCCAGGCTCGCCCCGATGATCACGAACGTTTGCGCTGCGGGCATTGGCTGCTCCCTTCGCGCGGTGCCGCGCGAGGTCGCGGCTCCGGCAACCGTCAACGATAGCGGCCGGCCTAAGCTGCGTCCCCGGCTGCGTCGAGCAGCTCGCGGATGCCGTCCTCGATGCCGTCTGCCAGCACGCCGATGTCCGGAGTGGAATCGTAGTCAGCGGTGATACCGAACGTGACCTTGTCGGTGTAGCTGAAGATGCTCACCCCGGTTCGCAGCGTCGTGGCGATGGGCACGTAGGGAATGAGCTCAACGAGCTTGCGGCCGAGCGCGTACAACGGCTCCCGCGGCCCCGGCACGTTCGTCGTGACCGTGACAACCTCGCGTTGCGGCACCCGGTAGGCGAGCCTGACCGCGAGGGAGGCCAGCGGGTACGGCGTATACCTGGACAGGCCGATGAGCGCCTCGCCGACAGTCGCTTCCTTGGCTGCCTTCAGCCTGGCCAGCTCGTCCCGGACGGCGGCGAGCCGCTGCACCGGGTCCGCGATGTGCACGGGCAGATCAGCCACGATCACCGAGAACTGGTTCTGGTAGACGTTCTGGTCTCCGGCCGCCCGGACGGACACCGGCACCAGCGAGGGCACCATGTGCGGCTCTGGCAGTTCGCCCCGGTCGAGGAGCAAGCTGCGGTAGCCGCCGCTGATGGCGGCGAGCACGACGTCGTTGACCGTGCCGCCGAGCTTCCTCTTGATCGCCTTGACATCGTCAAGCGACGCGCGCGCCCAGGCGTACCGTCGCTGCCTGCCGATCGGCCCGCTGAGCGACGACCGGCCGGCCGGCCATGCAGACCCGGCGAGGCTGGCCGTCGCCACGGCGGTCTGCGACGCCGTTCTGACCGAGTCGGACGGATTGGCGATCGCCCTGCGCAGCGCGCGCGCCGTCCGCAGCGGCAGCAGGCTCAGGTCCACCGCAGCCCGGCCGGCCAGCAACAGCGCTGACGGTTCGGGGAGCGGGCCGCCGTTGTCTGTGTTGATCAGCTTCCAGGTATCCGCAGGGGATGGCCCTGCGTCTGGACTCAGGTCGAACAGGATGCGATACAGGTCGATCCCGGACACGCCGTCGACCATGGCGTGATGCACCTTGGCGATGAGCCCCCACCGGCCACCGCTCAGCCCTTCGACCAGCCAGTACTCCCAGAGCGGGTAATCCCGGTCAAGCCGCTGGCCCATCACCCTGGCTACCAGCTTGCTGAGCTGCTCGTCACCGCCCGGCGCCGGCACCGCGGTCTGCCGCACGTGGTAACGCAGGTCGAAGTGCTCGGCTTCCACCCAGACCGGCGGCCCCAGCCGCAGCGGCACGGTGCGGAGCCTGCGCCGGTAGATGGGCGCGAGAGGAAGGCGCGCCGAGACAGCCTGCAAGAACTCGCCGTACGACGGTGCCGGGCCCTCGAAGATCGAGATTGAGCAGATCGCGAACGACGCGTGGCTGTCCTCGTTCTCGGCCTCTATGAAGTGAGCGTCCAGCGGCTCCAAGCGCTCCAATGCCACCCCCGGCATCGCTCATCGTCGGCTCCCGGCCGATCACGGACGACCGGGCGCCATGTCCTGTTCCTATCCTCCCCAGCATGCGGCACCTCAGTGACGCCCGATGGTCCCGCCCTGGCGGGACCATCGGTCATCCGCTACTGCCACCCGCTACTGCCACCCGCTACAGCCACCCGCTGCGGCGGAGCGAACCGACGTCGGCGGATACCAGCAGCGACCGCCGTCCGTGGCTTACCGTCTCGGTCGTCGCGGCGGCCTGCGTTACGCGGGTTACCGTCCAGCCCGCCAGCGCCAGCATCGTGAGATGCTCGGACACCGGCAAGATCGTCCGCCACGGCTCGGCTCCGGCCGCGCGGCGCCTGGCGTTCGCGGTGGCCACGACCTGGGCCGACTCGAACCCGTCGGCGTGCACAGACAGGCTGACGGCCAGGCGGCTGCCCGGCGCTGCCCTGCTCGCCAGGCCAGTAAGCAGGCTGCGGCAGGTCTGCTCGTCCAGGTAGATAAGCAAGCCTTCGCAGACGAACAGAGTCTGTCTGTTGCTGTCGTGGCCGCAGCTCGCCAGCACGCTAGCGACGTCGCCGTCGCGGAAGTCGACCGCAGCCAGCACGACCGCCTGGCCGGCGCCGATGCCGTCCAGGCGCCGCGCCTTGTCCTGCTGAGTATTGGGGTGGTCAAGCTCGAAGAACCGGACTCCGGCGGCCCTGAACCGCAGCGCGCGGTCGTCGTAGCCAGCCCCGCAGATCACTATCTGGCTGATACCGGC
>JASIGS010000277.1 GCA_030052355.1 Streptosporangiaceae bacterium
GGCGTGGGTGCGCTCGTATTCGGCGAGAATCCGCAGCTGATCGGCGTCCAAGTTGCGCAGCCGGGCCCGGATCGACGGCAGCGAGAGCTGGTCGTACCCGCTCAACGGCAGCTCGGGGACGGTGGCGATGGCCACGTCTGCGCCGCCGGCATCGGGTGCGTCCGCTTCCGGGCCAAGCTCCCCGGCGGGGAGGTCCACCGCACCGGCGTCCAGCCCGTCGCCGGCTGACAGGTCGGCATCGGCCGGAGCTGTGGCGACCGCCGCGGTCGCCGTGGTTCCGGCGGCCTCGTGGTTACCGAACTCGATGGCCATGTCCTCGGCGGACAGCAGCCGGACATTACCGGTCTTGTCCAGGTCCCGCCAGCCAGCGGACGCGGCGCCCTGGCCGTTGTCCGCGGTGCCGCGCTCGCCTGCCGCCGGGACCCTGGCCTCCGGCCGGTCGGCGGTGAGCAAGATCCGGCCGATCCCAGCGAAGAAGGCCCTGAGCGCCTGCGTGGGCGCCGCCCTCATCCGACCGGGGATCTGCTGCATGCCCATTCTGATCGTTCTCCCTCGATGTCCCCGCCCAGGACCGCGCCGACGGGCGCAAAACCCGGACCTCCCCACACGGGCGAAACGCCGCTAGAGGATCATTCTCGTCAGCGGGCCTGCCACCGCAAGTCCGAGACCGTCACAGATTTGCCGGCCGCCAGCCGGACCCAGGGCTGGTCGGCGCCGGCCTGGCCGCGGAGATGATCATCTAACATGGGTGTCATGGCTTTCTCGTCCCGCCGAGTGCTGCTCGCCAAGCCCCGTGGCTACTGTGCCGGGGTCGACCGGGCTGTACAGGCGGTGGAGAAGGCCCTGGAACGCTACGGCTCGCCCGTGTACGTGCGTAAGCAGATCGTACATAACAGCCATGTCGTGCGAAGCCTCGAGGAACGCGGAGCGATCTTCGTCGAGGAGACTGACGCCGTGCCCGAGGGGGCCGTCGTGGTGTTTTCCGCCCACGGGGTGGCGCCCGAGGTCCGCGACCAGGCTTCGCAGCGTGGCCTGCGCACCATAGACGCGACATGCCCGCTGGTCACGAAGGTGCACAACGAGGCGCGCCGGTTCGCTGCGCAGGGCTTCGACATCCTGCTCATCGGCCACGAGGGCCATGAGGAGGTGGTCGGCACCACCGGCGAGGCCCCGGCTCACGTCCAGCTGGTTGACGGCCCGGCGGCGAGCGCGTCGGTCGAGGTGCGCGATCCGGCCAAGGTGGCCTGGTTGTCCCAGACGACGCTGTCGGTCGACGAGACCAGCCAGACGGTTGCCGCGCTGCGCGAGCGGTTCCCGCAGCTCCTGGACCCGCCGAGCGACGACATCTGCTACGCGACCCAGAACCGGCAGGCGGCGGTCAAGCAGATAGCCGCGCAGTCGGACGTCGTGATCGTGGTGGGCTCGGCCAACTCATCGAACTCCGTCCGGCTCGTCGAGGTCGCGCTCGACTCCGGCGCTGCCGCCGCTTACCTGGTGGAGGACGCGTCCGCGGTCGACCAGCACTGGCTGGAAGGGGTCGGCACGGTCGGTGTCACCAGCGGTGCCTCGGTGCCGGAAGATCTCGTGGCGGGCGTCCTGCACCGGCTGGCCGAGGCCGGGTTCGGCGACGTCGAGGAGATCGAGGCCGTGCCCGAGCGGATGGCTTTCGCGCTCCCGCACGAGCTACGCAAGCGCAGGTAACGCCCGGGGCGTTACGGCGCGGCCGGCTGGCGGAGCGCCTCGACCAGGTCGGGCATGCGGTCGATGATCAGCAAGTGACCCTCACCCGGCAGGAATGTGGCCTGGCAGTGCGGTAGCTGCGCGGCCTGGTAGCGGCCCATGGCAGGCGGGACGAGGGTGTCGGCCTCGCCCTGCCAGAGGAAGACCTCGGTCTCGATGTCACGCAGCGAGAACCCCCACGGCCCGCCGAGCAGCACGACGTCGGCGGCCGCACCGGCGCTGCCCTGCCGGAACGCCTCGGTGATATCCGCGAGCAGGACGTCCCGGACCTCGGGACGGCGGACGATCCGGGCGTCGGCCGGCGACATGGCCCGCGCGAGCGCGTCGATCGTCTGCTCGGGCCGGCTGATGACGTTGCGCCGCATGGACCTCATCAGGGCGCGGGCGAGCGCGGGCCAGCGGGCGCCGAGGCCGAAACCCACCCGGTTCTGCCAGCGCATCCCCCTGGTGAGGCCAGGGACGGCAAAGGGGCCGACCCCGCTGATGACCGCGGCCCTGGCAGCCCGCCCCGGCAGCCGCCAGGCGCAGGCGAGCGCGTACGGGCCGCCGCCGGAGGCACCGGCGACACCGAACCTGCGGAGCTGAAGCAGGTCGGCAGCCTCGGCGACGTCCGCGGGCCAGTCCGTGATCGCGCGTCCCGGCTGGAAGTCAGAAAGCCCGTAACCGGGCCGGTCCAGCGCGATGACGCGGAATCCGGCTGCGGCCGCCGCTCGATGGGCGAACCTAGTGGTCGGTAAGAGGCGTCCCCTTTGGCTGCACGGCGCCCAGGCACGCGCCTCGCGGCGTTGTTGTCGTCGCTGATAGCGCCGCTATCAGCTCCTCCTCCGCCTTGCGATGCACGCACCTGGATCGCCGTTCGCGCAAAGGACCCCTCTTACCGACCACTAGCCTCAAGCCGCGAACCGGGATGCCCGTGGAAGTAGAAAAGCGGCTCGCCATCCGCCAGGCCGTCATGTGTGGCCGAGTCGGCTGCTAGCCGCGACGCGCGTCCGCCGCGCCTTCGCCGCGCAACCCGGCTCGCAGGTCCCGCACGCACTGTGGCAGCCCCCGCCGCATGGCGATGACCACGCACAAGACAGTGCCGGCGA
Organism: Streptosporangiaceae bacterium; assembly: GCA_030052355.1. The sequence goes on from JASIGS010000277.1 coordinate 2,829, forward strand.
TCAGCCACGGCGCGATCGCCGCGAGCGTGAGCAACGTGCCTTCCAGCACGGACAGCATCGACGCGTGACTGCTGTCGCCTTGCGCGGTCAGCCCCTGCACGACGACCACTGCCAGCAGGAACGTGACTGGCGGTGCGGTCACGACCTCCAGCAGCGCCGGGCGGACGACGTAGGCGGGCGCGAGGACGCACGCGGCGCAGAACCCGATGCCGATCAGCACCTCCAGGTGCACCAGGTATGCGAGCAGGCTGCCGGCGAGGCACAGCGCGAACATGCCGACCAGCGCGCCGCGCGCGGTAACCCGCACCGCAGACGCGCCGGGGACCGCGAGCCGCCGTGCTGCGCCAAGAACGAGCTCCACGGGGCGGCGCGGCGCGCCAGGCGCGGCCGGTTGTCCGCTCGGACGGTCGGCCGGG
>JASIGS010000025.1 GCA_030052355.1 Streptosporangiaceae bacterium
TCCAGGAACTCCGCGTCGAGCTGGTACACCTGCTCCGGCCTGCCCAGGTCCTTCAGCCGGTGGGCGCCGAGGTCGCGCAGCTTGATGCCGCCGGTCAGCGACTCCGACAGCAGGTCGGCGGTCGTGCCGGACACCAGCACCTGGCCACCGTGCGCGACCGCCTCAAGCCGCGCGGTGCGGTTGACCACCGGGCCGAAGTAGTCGGCGTCGCGCTCCTCGCAGACGCCGGTGTGCAGGCCCATCCTGACCTTGACGGGCCGGCTGGTCGGCCAGTCCTCGGCGCTGAGCAGCCGCTGAGATTCGATGACCGCGGCGAGAGCTGACCCCGCCGTCGAGAACGCCGCGCAGAACGAGTCGCCCACCGTCTTGAATACGTACCCGCTGGATCCCTCGATCGCGGACCGCATGATCTCGTCGTGCCGGCGCAGCGCCTTGGCCATCGGCTCCGGCTGTGCCTCCCACAGCCGCGTCGACCCCTGGACGTCGGTGAACAGCAGGGTGACAGTGCCGGAAGGGATCGGCGCCGCGGGGGTCACGATGCGCAGGATAACGCGCTGCGCGCCCGCGACGGCAGCCGCGCGGGGCGACTCGTTCCCGGAAAAATCACTGCGGCTTGCTGAAACCGCGGAGCATCTCGGTGACCCGCACCTGTGCCTCGCTGCGGCCGGCGCCTGCATCCGCGAGCACTCGGGCGGCGAGGCTGTCCGGGTCGCGGTACAGGGCCAGCAGTATGTGCTCGGTGCCGATGTAGTTGTGGCCGAACTCGAGCGCGATCGCGACCGCGTTCAGCAGCACGGTGCGAGCCTGGGGGTTGAACGGCGGGCGCCCGGCCGGTTCGGCGGGCGGCGCTGCCTGATCGGGAGCCTCCACCGGTTCGTCCTTCGGCGCGACGGCGTTCGCCCACGCCTGCGCCAGCGCGGTCTCGACCTGCTCGCGGCTCACGCCCATCGCCAGCAGCGCCTTGCCGGCGACGCCGTCGGGCTCGGCGTACAGCCCGAGCAGCAGGTGGCCGGTACCGACCTGCCGGTGGCCGCTGGCCTGCGCGGCTTTGGACGCGGCGGAGAGCACGGCCCGCGCCCGCTGGGTGAAGCGCTCGAACGTCGGCTGGCCCTGCGCCTCGGCCAGCCGCTGCGCGATCGGTACCGCGAACCGCTTGTGCACGGCCTGCTTGGTAACCCCGAGCGCGTTGCTGATCTCGGACCAGGACCTGCCGTGGCGGCGGCAGAGGTCGACGAAGTGCCCGAGCAGCGCGTCGGTGGTCTGCTCGAGGTCGCTGGCAGTGGCGGCTGCCGTGGCAAGCTGGCCGATGGGATCTTCCGTTCCGGCGTCCTGGATGACCGTGTCGATGAGGCTCTGGAGGCTCGGCGGAGGTGTCATGGGTCAACCCTAGGTTGACAGGCATTCGGGTGTCAACTTTCGGTTGACCAACTTTTCTGCTGGCATACTGGTGAGGATGAGCCCGAGTGAACTGACCCACCAGCGCCGGATGCTGGTGCTGGCGATCTGCTGCATGAGCTTGTTCATCGTCGGGCTCGACGTCACGATCGTCAACGTCGCGCTGCCGTCGATCGGCCGCGAGCTGCATGCGGGCGTGTCAGGGCTGCAGTGGACGGTCGACGCGTACACGCTCGTTCTCGCCAGCCTGCTGATGCTGTCCGGGTCGACGGCGGACCGGCTCGGCAGGCGCCGGACATTTCAGGTCGGCCTCGCGGTCTTCTCGGTGGGATCGCTGCTGTGCAGCCTGGCGCCCGGGCTCGGCTGGCTGGTCGCGTTCCGCATGCTGCAGGCGATCGGCGGCTCCATGCTCAACCCGGTCGCGATGTCCATCATCACCAACGTGTTCACGGAACCCAGGGAGCGGGCGCGCGCGATCGGGGTCTGGGGCGGCGTGTTCGGCCTCAGCATGGCGCTCGGCCCGGTCGCCGGCGGCTTGCTGGTGGACACCGTCGGCTGGCGCGGCATCTTCTGGGTGAACGTCCCGGTCGGCGTGGCCGCGATCGTGCTCACCGCGCTGTTCGTGCCTGAATCTCGCGCTCCGCGGGCGCGGAAGCTCGACCCGGTCGGTCAGCTGCTCGTGATCGTCATGCTGGCCTCGCTCGTGTACGGCCTCATCGAGGGTCCTGGCTCGGGCTGGGCGTCCGCCAAGATCCTCGCCTGCTTCGGCATCTCCGTGCTCGCTCTCGCAACCCTGATCGGTTACGAGCCGCGGCGCGCTGAGCCGCTGATCGACGTGCGGTTCTTCCGCAGCGCCCCGTTCTCGGGAGCCGTCGCGATCGCGATCTGCGCCTTCGCGGCACTCGGCGGGTTCCTGCTCGTGAACACGTTGTACCTGCAAGACGTGCGTGGCCTGTCGCCGCTGATGGCCGGCGCCTACCTGCTGCCCATGGCCGTCATGACCGCCATCTGCTCGCCGCTCTCCGGCCGGATCGTCGGCTCGGTGGGCACCAGGCTGCCGCTGATGGTGGCCGGAGCAGCCATCACGGCCGGCGGGCTGATCCTGACTCAGCTAGCGACGCACACGGCCGTCGTCGTGCTGCTGGCGGCCTACGTGCTGTTCGGTATCGGCTTCGGGATGGTGAACGCTCCCATCACGAACAGCACGGTGTCCGGCATGCCGATCTCGCAGGCGGGCGTGGCGAGCGGCGTAGCCTCGACCAGCCGGCAGATCGGCTCGTCGCTCGGCGTCGCCATCATCGGTTCCGCCGCGGTGTCCGCGCTGCACGGCTCGTTCGGCCACGGGTTCGCGCAGGCTAGTCACGCAGGCTGGTGGATCCTGGCCGGCTGCGGCGTCGCCATCTTCGCGCTCGGCCTGCTGGTCAGCGGCGGGTGGGCAAA
>JASIGS010000278.1 GCA_030052355.1 Streptosporangiaceae bacterium
TACTCTTCCGACTCGCTGCACTCGGCGGTGGTCGAGATCATCGTGAAGCGGGGCGCCCGCTGCCGGTACACCACGATCCAGAACTGGTCGGCCAACGTGTACAACCTGGTCACCAAGCGCGCCGTCGCCCAGGAGGGCGCGACCATGGAGTGGGTCGACGGCAACATCGGCTCCAAGGTCACGATGAAGTACCCGGCCGTGTACCTCATGGGGGAGCACGCCAAGGGCGAGACCCTGTCGGTCGCCTTCGCGGGCGGCGGGCAGCACCAGGACGCGGGCGCCAAGATGGTGCACTGCGCGCCGAACACCTCGTCCACCATCGTGTCCAAGTCGGTGGCCAGGGCCGGCGGCCGGACGTCCTACCGCGGCCTGGTGGAGGTGCGTGAGGGCGCCGAGCACGCGAAGTCCACGGTCAAGTGCGACGCCCTGCTCATCGACACGGTGAGCCGGTCGGACACCTACCCGTACGTAGACGTGCGCGAGGACGACGTGGAGATGGGTCACGAGGCCACGGTCTCCAAGGTGTCCGAGGACCAGCTGTTCTACCTGATGAGCCGCGGCATGACCGAGGACGAGGCGATGGCGACCATCGTCCGCGGGTTCGTGGAGCCGATCGCGCGCGAGCTGCCGATGGAGTACGCGCTGGAGCTGAACCGGCTGATCGAGCTGCAGATGGAAGGGGCCGTCGGCTGATGGCACAGCTGCAGGAGGCCGTCGAGACGTCGGCCGCCGTGTCAAGGCTGCACGAGCGGCAGTCGTACGAGCCTGGCGACTTTCCTGTGCCCGGCGGGCGCGAAGAGGACTGGCGCTTCACGCCGCTGCGTCGGCTTCGCGGCCTGCACTCGGAACTGGGCCCTGGTGACGGCAAGGTGGGGGTCGTAGCCGACGCCGCACCGGGCGTCGCCATTGAGAAGGGCGAACATGGCGACCCCCGGCTCGGCACCGCCTACGTCCCGGCCGATCGGGTCAGTGCCCGAGCCTTCAGCGCCTTCTCGGAAGCCACGATCGTCAGCGTGCCCGCTGGTCTGGAGAGCATGACGCCCACGTGGGTCAACGTGCGCGGTGAGAGCGCGGACGGGGCGGCGTTCGGGCACACGCTGGTGCAGGTCGGGGCTAATGCTCGGGGCGTCGTGGTGCTCGAGTACACGGGCAGCGCGACCTATGCGGACAATGTCGAGTTCGTGGTCGGTGATGGGGCTGCGCTGACGGTTGTGTCGCTGCAGGGGTGGGCCGACGACGCGGTGCACCTGTCGCATCACCACGCGCAGCTCGGGCGCGACGCGTGGCTCGCGCACACGGCGGTAACGCTCGGTGGCTCGGTGGTACGGCTGGCGCCCTCGGTTCGGTACGCCGCCCCTGGCGGTGACGCCGAACTGCGTGGGCTGTACTTCGCCGACGCGGGGCAGCACCTGGAGCACCGGCTGTTCGTTGACCACGCCGAGCGCAACTGCCGCAGCCGGGTGAGCTACAAGGGCGCACTGCAGGGCGACGATGCGCACGCGGTGTGGATCGGGGACGTGATCATCAGGCCCGAGGCCGTCGGGACGGACACCTACGAGTACAACAGGAACCTCGTGCTGACCGACGGCACCAGGGTGGACTCGGTGCCGAACCTGGAGATCCTGACCGGAGAGGTGCTCGGCGCCGGCCACGCCAGCGCGAGCGGGCGGCTGGAAGACCAGCACCTGTTCTACCTGATGGCCCGCGGCATCCCGTTCGATGAGGCCAGGAAGCTGGTGATCCGCGGCTTCTTCGGCCAGCTGATCAACCAGATCGAGGTACCGGAGCTGCGCGAGCGCGTGAGCGCGGCTATCGAGGCGGAGCTGGCATGACGTTCATCCGGGCGTGCGCGCTGTCGGACCTGCCGGACGAGGGGGCCATCGGGGTCGAGGTAGACGGCGTGCCGGTGGCGGTCGTGCGCACGGGCGGCGAGGTGTTCGCGCTGCACGACGTCTGCTCGCACGAAGAGGTGCCGCTGTCCGAGGGCGAGATCTACGACCACACGGTCGAGTGCTGGCTGCACGGATCCTGCTTTGACCTGCGCACCGGGAAGCCGACCGGCCCCCCTGCCACCAAGCCGGTGGCCACCTACAAAGTGAAGATCGACGGCGACGACGTGCTCGTGGCCGTGAGCTGACAACCAATCAGGAGTTAGTACCTATGTCCACGCTAGAGATCCGTGACCTGCACGCCAGCGTGACGGACGCTGCGGGGGATAGCCGTGAGGTCCTGCGCGGCGTCGACCTGACGGTCTCAGCGGGCCAGACGCACGCGATCATGGGCCCCAACGGCTCTGGCAAGACGACGCTGGCTTACGCGATCGCCGGGCATCCGAAGTACACGGTCACCCAGGGATCGATCACGCTGGACGGCGAGGACGTGCTGTCCATGAGCGTGGACGCCAGGGCCCGTGCCGGTCTGTTCCTGGCCATGCAGTACCCGGTCGAGGTACCCGGCGTGTCCGTGTCCAACTTCCTGCGCACCGCGATCACCGCGGTGCGCGGCGAGGCGCCGAAGATCCGCACCTTCGGCAAGGAGCTGCGCGAGGCGATGGACCGGCTGTCGATCGACAGCTCGTTCGCGCAGCGGAACCTGAACGAGGGCTTCTCCGGCGGCGAGAAGAAGCGGCACGAGATCCTGCAGCTCGAGCTGCTCAACCCCAAGATCGCGATCCTGGACGAGACCGATTCCGGCCTCGACATCGACGCGCTCAAGGTGGTGTCCGCCGGCATCAACAGGTTCCGCGAGGACCCGTCGCACGGCGTGCTGCTGATCACCCACTACACCCGCATCCTGCGTTACGTGCGGCCGGACTTCGTGCATGTGTTCGTGAACGGCCGGATCGTCGAGGAGGGCGGCCCCGAGCTGGCCGAGGAGCTGGAGACCAGCGGCTACGAGCGGTTCATCCGGTCCGGAGCGGTGGCATGAGCCTGGCGCCGGCCCCCGGGAAACCGCTGGACGTCGCGCGCGTCCGCAAGGACTTCCCGATCCTGGACCGGACGGTGCGCGGGGGGCGGCCGCTCGTCTACCTGGACAGCGCGAACACCTCGCAGAAGCCGCGCCAGGTGATAGACACGCTGACCGAGTTCTACGAGCGGCACAACGCGAACATCCACCGCGCCACCCATGAGCTGGGCGAGGAGGCGACCGAGGCCTACGAAGGCGCGCGGATCAAGGTGGCGCGGTTCGTCGGCGCCGCCGACGAGACCGAAGTGGTGTTCACCAAGAACGTCTCAGAGGCGATCAACCTCGTCGCTTACTCGATAGGGAACGCGACCGCCGGGCGGCTGCGGCTCGGCCCGGGTGATGAGGTCGTCATCACCGAGATGGAGCACCACTCGAACATCGTGCCCTGGCAGCTGCTGTGCGAGCGGACCGGCGCGAGGCTGCGCTGGTTCGGCGTGACGCAGGACGGCAGGCTCGACCTGTCCCAGGCGGACGAGCTGATCAACGAGCGGACCCGGGTGGTGGCCGTGACCCACCAGTCCAACGTGCTCGGCACCATCAACCCGGTTTCCGACGTAGCCGACCGCGCGCACGCCGTCGGCGCGCTCGTGCTGGTGGACGCCGCGCAGTCGGTTCCGCACGGGCTCATGGACGTCGGGTCGCTTGGCGCTGACATCGTCGGCTTCACCGGCCACAAGATGTGCGGCCCGACCGGGATCGGCGCGCTGTGGGCACGCCGCGAGCTGCTCGAGGAGATGCCACCGTTCCTTGGCGGTGGCGAGATGATCGAAACCGTCTGGATGGAGCGATCCACGTTCGCTCCGCCGCCGCACAAGTTCGAGGCCGGGACGATGCCGATCGCGCAGGCGGTGGGCCTGGGCGCGGCGGCCGACTACCTCACCGAGGTTGGCCTGGAAGCCGTCCAGGCGCACGAGCAGGATCTGCTGCGCCACGCTCTGGCGGCGCTGGCCGAGGTAGACGGGCTACGGATCCTTGGCCCGACGCAGGCGGTCGACCGGGGCGGCGCGGTGTCGTTCACGCTGGAGGGCATCCACCCGCACGACGTCAGCCAGGTGCTTGACGACGGCGGCGTGGCTGTCCGGGCTGGCCACCACTGCGCCTGGCCGCTGCACCGCGCGCTCGGCGTTCAGGCGAGCACCCGCGCCTCCTTCTACCTCTACAACACCGAGGACGAGGTAGACGCCCTGGTGGACGGGATCCGGCGGGCGCAGAAGTTCTTCGGGACGGCGTGATGCGCCCTCATCAGGAACACCGGCAGGGGCCGACGCTGTTGAGGTTGGCGTGATGCAACTCGAGTCGATGTACCAGGAGATCATCCTGGAGCACTACCGCCGGCCGCTGCACGCGGGCCTGCGGGAGCCATTCGACGCCCAGGTGCAGCACATCAACCCCACCTGCGGCGACGAGGTGACGCTGCGGGTAACGCTGAAGGAAGCTGACGGCGAGCCAGTCGTGGCCGACGTCTCCTACGAAGCGCTCGGATGTTCCATCAGCCAGGCGAGCACGTCCGTGATGGCCGACATGATCATCGGCAAGACGGTGCCCGAGGCGATGGCGGTCAGCGACGAGTTCCTGAGGCTCATGCAGTCGCGGGGCGAGGCAGAGCCGGACGAGGACGTGCTCGGCGACGCCGTCGCGTCCTTCCAGGCCATCCAGCCCAGCAGCGCGCACTTGA
>JASIGS010000026.1 GCA_030052355.1 Streptosporangiaceae bacterium
CGGCACCTGCATGCTGTCATCACCACCGGGCAGGCCTGGGATCCGGTTACCGCCACTCACGGCACCCGGCACGACCAGGCAAAGCTGGCTGCTTAGGGGAGCCGCCGGAAGCTGACGGCCGGGGCCAGCCCTCCGCGGCATTGAGACGCCACCGGTGATCTCGGCGCACGTCATGGGCAGCCCCGTCCGTCGTCTCAACAGCCCGATCACGCGCTGCAGGGACCAGCCCCGTAACCGCTATGCAGGGACAGACGACGGACGAGGCACCGGCCAAAGGCTTGACACAAACCGTCTCACGCTGATGTGAGTAACTTCGGCATGCGGCGCAGGTTCGCGCCAACTTAGCGCGAAGCTGACTTTTGCACCTGCCTCGCAGTCGGCTTGCATGGGTCAAGTCCCGTGGCGTGGTGTATGGCAGCTGGCGCGTGATCCTTCTTCTGGTTAGGCGCTGAGGGCTGGCTGGCTGGTCACCTCCGGTGTCGTGTCGCACACGGTGAGGCGGGATCGGGCGAGGACGTCGAGGCCGAGGTAGCGGCGGCCTTCGGTCCATTCGTCGTGCTGCTCGGCCAGGACGGCGCCGACGAGGCGGATCAGGGAGTTGCGGTCTGGGAAGATGCCGACGACGTCGGTGCGGCGGCGGATCTCGCGGTTGAGCCGCTCTTGCGGGTTGTTGGACCAGATCTGCCGCCACAGCTCTTTGGGGAAGCTGGTGAAGGCCAGCACGTCGGTCCGGGCGGCATCGAGATGCGTGGCGACGGCCGGGAGCTTTTCGGTAACGGCGTCGACGAGGCGGTCGTACTGGGCGTGCACGGAGGCGGCGTCGGGCTGGTCGTAGACCGAGTGCAGCAGCGTCTTGACCCACGGCCAGGATGCCTTAGGCGTGGCGGACATCAGGTTGGCTGCATAGTGAGTGCGGCACCGCTGCCACGACGCGCCGGGCAGGGGTCGCGCCGATCGCCTCGGTGAGGCCGCGGTGGGCGTCGGAGGTGACCAGGGCGACGCCGGACAGGCCGCGGGCGGTCAGGTCGCGGAAGAACCCCAGCCACCCGGCGCCGTCCTCGGCGGAGGTGACCTGCAGGCCCGGGATCTCCCGGTGCCCGTCGCCGTTGACGCCGGTGGCCAGTAAGGCGTGGACGTTGACGACCCGGCCGCCCTCGCGGACCTTCAGTACCAGCGCGTCGGCGGCGACGAACGTATAGGGGCCGGCGTCCAGCGGCCGGGTCCGGAAGTCCTCCACCACCGCGTCCAGCTCGCCGGCCATGACCGACACCTGCGACTTGCTCAGCCGGGTGATGCCCAGGGTCTCCACCAGCTTCTCCATCCGCCGCGTGCTCACCCCGAGCAGGTAACAGGTCGCCACCACGCTGGTCAGCGCCGCCTCGGCGCGGCGGCGCCGTTCCAGCAGCCAGTCCGGAAAGTAACTGCCCTGCCGCAGCCGCGGAATCGACACATCCAGGGTCCCGGCACGGGTGTCGAAGTCCCGGTGCCGGTAGCCGTTGCGGACATTCACTCTGTCTGGTGAGGGCATCCCGTACGGCGCGCCGCATACCGCGTCGGCCTCGGCCGACATCAGCGCATCGATGAACGTGGTCAGCAGCGACCGGAGCAGATCCGGCGACGCGGCCGCCACCTGGTCGTGCAGGAAGCGGGCAGGATCGATACTGGGCTTTGCGGCCATCGCGTAGTTCTCCATCGAGTCGACTTGGTAGGTCTCTCGAAGGATCACGCGGTGGCCGTCCTACATCACGACGCCACGCCCATCAACGGGCCTGTCGGCACACCACTCTGCTGGACGCAACTGCTCAGGCATCTGGAGGTCGAATTCATATTCGGCCGCTCACGCGCGTGCTATGCGGCGAGATGGTCGGAGCAAACGGCTGCAGTCTTGCAGCCACGCTGACGGACGTCAGGCGGCAATCGCCAACGGTACCGTGTGGCGGCTTTAATCACAGTCCGGGCTTGAACAGCCGTAGCGCTACGCCAGATGACATCTAATCGACGTTTGCCCGGCGGTTACACGCGATTGCCAGCAACACCGCCGCCGAACTTCAGTGGCCTCGCTGAGTCCGCTGCGAGCCAGACGAAGCGATCGTGTTTCGAAGGTTCCGAAGCCGCGCGGCGCCCAGCCGACGGTGCCGCTGTCGCTGCTTACGGCGGGTGCGGGCGGCTGGGCGAGAGTACCTGCTGGGTCTGCTCTTCGGTAGGTGCGGGAAGGGGAAGCGGGTCGCGGCCGGCGGCTTCTGACCGGGTTCCGTCGAGGAAGATCTCCAGGTAGCGACGGTACAGCTGTGGGGTCACGTGACGGGTGGCGTCCATGATGGCGTCCAGGGCGAGTTGCAGGTACACGATGTCGGCGCCGACTAGGCCGTCGCGCACGCTGCCTTGCTGACGGGCGCGGTCGACCAGCTGGTTGAGTATCGGTCCGATGCGCTCATTGGCCTCGGAGAGGCGGTGCTCACCCAGGGAGGGGTGGTTGATGATTCCGGTAAGGCCCCGGTCGGTCAGCTGCAGTTGCAGGATCTGCTCCAGGTAGGTGACCAGGCCCCGCCAGGGATCGGGCTCGGCCAGAGCGCGCTCGCCGATGGCTGCGACCTGCTCCAGGCGTCGCTCGAACAGCGCGTCGATGACTTCTTCCTTGTTGGCGAAGCGCCGGTATGCAGTGCCGACGCCAACGCCGGCATGACGGGCGATGTCGTTGAGGGTCACCTGCATCCCGCGCTCGGCGAACAGCTCCGCGGCGGCCAGCAGCAAGCGGCGGCGGTTCGCCTCGGCGTCCTTGCGCAGCGGGCGTTCCGCAGGGTCCGTCACGTGCCCACGATACCAGAAGCGGATAGACAGTATCCGGTTGCGATGCTAAGGTAGCAGTAACCGGATACTATATATCCGCTTAGGCCGGTGGAGCGTCGCGCCCACATCGGCTGACCTGCCAAGCGTAGGAGAAGCTCATGTCTGCTGACGTTGTCGTGGTCATTGGCGCCGGAGGGATCGGCCAGGCGATCGCCCGCCGGCAGGGCCCCGGCCGGACGGTCCTGCTCGCCGACCGCAGCGAGCACATCCTCGCGGCCGCGAAGGACATCCTGGAGGCCGGCGGCCATACCGTGGTCGCGCGCCAGGTCGACGTTTCCGCCCGCGAAACGGTCCGCGGGCTCGCCCGGACCGCGGCCGGACTCGGCCCCGTCGTCAACGTCGTCAACACGGCCGGCCTGTCCCCGGTGCAGGCGTCGCCCGCCGCGATCCTCGCCGTCGACCTGGTCGGCACGGCCCTGGTCTTCGAGGAGTTCGAGGCCGTCATCGCAACCGGCGGCGCCGGCCTGGTGATCTCGTCCATGGCCGGCCACATGCCGCCCCCGCTGGACCTGGAAACCGCCCGCCTGCTCGGCCACACTCCCGCCGACGAGCTCCTGTCGCTGCCCATCCTCAGCGAGCAGGCGGTGCCGAGCCCCGGCGCCGCTTATGGCCTGTCCAAGCAGGCTAATCATGCTCGCGCCCAGGCTGCGGC
>JASIGS010000027.1 GCA_030052355.1 Streptosporangiaceae bacterium
GAGTTGCTGTAGTAGTCCTTCCAGCTGATCTTCTGCTCTTCCATCTTGTCGAAGATCGTTCCGTTCGGCGGGTACTGGTTGAGCGGAGGCACCGTGTCGTCGACCATGCCGAGCGAGGTGGCCGAGATGAGGTACCGGCGGTTCGGGTAGGTCTGGCCGAGCACCGAGCAGAAGTACCTGTCACCGATCGGGAAGACGTCACACATCGAGTAGTAGAACGGCTGGTCCTCCCGCTCCCAGTAACCCATCGCGACCGGCCCGCTGAGGGACTTCACGAAACCGTCGTTGCGCCCGTCAGCGAACTGGATGTGGCTCTCCGTCCACAACTGGGTCGGGAACCCGGTCAGCTGGCAGGTCGTCGGCATGTGGAAGGCATGCTGGATGTCCCCGTTGGCGTACGGGTTGCTGGCCAGCGGCTTCCCGTCGCGACTGAGCACGAAGCCCTCCGCGCCGTGGCGGCGGAGCATGCCGAGCTTGTTGTCGTAGGAGTGGTTCTCCTGCATCAGCACGACGATGTTGGTGATCTGCGGCACGGTGTCCGTTCCGGCCGGCAGATTCGGGTACGGCAGCGAACCGGGCTTGCGCTTTGCGGTCGGCGCTGCCGCACGCCGGTCGGCGGCACTAGCCGAAGCAGCCCATCCGCCAACGCCGGCGCCCGCCGCCGCCGCGACGAGGCCAGCCTGCAGCAGACCGCGCCTCGTGAAGCCGGGCTTGCCGTCACGTTCCGTATTGTCACCCAATGCCTGCCTCCTTCGCGTGTGCCAGCAGATCGTAACGGCAGCGCACACGCGATCGCAGTACCTAACGGGTGAACTTTGCGGCGATTTGCTAGCTGCCTGAGCCGCAGGCCTTCCGGAAGCTAGGCCGCCGAGCCGAGGAACGAGAGCCGGACGGTGCGGTCCGGGTTGTCGGCGTTCAGGTCGATCAGGGCCACGGACTGCCACGTGCCCAGCGCCAGCGAGCCGCCCACGACCGGCAGCGTCGCGTACGGCGGCACGATGACCGGCAGCACGTGCGAGCGCCCGTGACCGCGTGACCCGTGCCGGTGCCGCCAGCGGTCGTCGGCGGGCAGCAGCTCGGACAGCACCGACAGCAGGTCGGAGTCGCTGCCCGCGCCCAGTTCCATCAGTGCCACGCCAGCCGTCGCGTGCGGCACGAACACGTGCAGCAGTCCGTCGCCGCCGGCCGACGCCTCGCGGGCGAAGGCCGCGCACTGACTGGTGATGTCGTATACCGCCTCGCGGCTCCCGGTACGCACACCGAAGGTCGTCGTTTTCATACCGGCGACTGTAGCGGCGGCCTCAGCCGCCGCCGTGGCGGCTGCTGCGCGGGCGACAGGGGCCCGGCGGCCGTGGGATCGGCGACAGGGGGCCGGGTCAGGTGCGCAGGTACGAGGCGCCGTTCAGGTCGAGGATGGCGCCGGTAGCCCAGGTGGCCTCGGGCGAGGCGAGGTAGAGCACCGCGGCGGCGACCTCGTCCGGCGTGGCTACCCGGCCGAACGGGCTCTGCGCACGGATCGCCGCGCCGCGCTCACCCTGCAGGTGCGCGGCCGCCATGTCGGTCTGCACGAAACCCGGTGCAACGGTCGAGACGGTGATGTTGTGCGGGGCGAGGGCAATGGCCAGCGACTGGCCGAGCGCGTTCAGGCCCGCCTTGCTCGCGCCGTAGGCTGGCTGCCCGGGCTCGCCGCGGAATGCTCCGCGCGACGACACGTTCACGATCCGCCCGCCTCCGCCGGCGACCATGTGCCGTACCGCGCACCACGTGACGTTCGCCGTCCCGGTGAGGTTGACGCCGATGGTTGCCTGCCAGGCCTTCTGCCAGTCCTGATAAGTCACCTCGGTGATCGCGTGCGGGGTGAACACCGCGGCGTTGTTCACCAGCACGTCCAGGCCGCCCAGGCGATCCGCGGCCTCGTCGACCATGAGCCGGACTGCTACCGGGTCGGCGATGTCCGCCTGCACGACGACGTGCCCGTCGCCAGCCAGGCCAGCCAGCACTGCGGTTGCGAGCGCAGGGGAGTCGCGGTGATGGACGGCGACCTTGTCGCCGGCCGCGGCGAAGGCTGCCGCGATCGCCCGTCCGATTCCCCTCGAAGCACCCGTTACCAGGATGTTCCGATTAGTCACGCTCAGACCTTATAGTCCGCTGGGCCCGGACGGTGCGGGCGGCCAGGCAGCCGTAGGGCAGAATGCAGCGCATGGCATCAAACCCCAGCACCCGCGACCACGACGGTCGTCCGGTCCGCGGTGTCGCGGACTCCTACGTCGAACGGCTTGCCGAGCTCGACCCGCTGACGGCGACCATGCTCGGCCTGCCGGCCGGCCAGGACCGGCTGCCCGACCTGTCGCCCACGGGCCGGGAGGCACTCGATGACCTGTGCCGCGACACGCTGGCGGAGCTGAGCGACATCGAGCAGAAGGCGGAGCCGGCCGGCGGGTTCGCCGACGGCGACGAGCGCAGGTGCGCGCGGCTGCTGCGCGAGCGGCTGGATACCGAGCTGACGGTGAGCGCGACCGGCGAGCACCTCCGGGCCATCTCGAACATCTTCGGCCCGCCCCAGGAGGTACGCGGGGGATTCCTGCTGATGCCCGTCGCGACGCCGGATGACTGGGCGGTGATCGCCCGGCGCATGGCGGCCGTGCCGCAGGCGCTGGCCGGGCACCGTGAGTCGCTGGCCGAGGGCGCGCGGCGTGGCCTGTTCGCCGCTCCGCGCCAGGTCGAGACGGTGGCAGGCCAGCTCGCCGACTGGCAGGCCGCCGGCGGTGGCAGGGGCTGGTTCACCGAGTTCGCCGACGGCGCCCCGGCTGACGGCCCGGCCTCGCTGCGCTCCGACCTCGACAGCGGGTCCGCGGCCGCCGACGCCGCGATAGCCGCCTTGCGTGACTGGCTGCTGGCCGAGTACCTGCCGGGCGCCGCCGGTACGCCGGACGGCGTGGGTGAGGAGCGCTACCGCGTCGGCGCGCTGCGCTGGAACGGCAGCAAGGTGCACCTCGCCGAGGCCTACGACTGGGGCTGGTCGCAGTACCGCCAGATCCTGGACGAGATGCGGATCGAGGCCGAGAAGATCCTGCCGGGCGCCGCTCCGCGGCAGGCGATGGATCACCTCGAAGAGCACGGCGACGTCGTCGATGGCGTCGAGGAGATCCGCGTCTGGCTGCAGCGCCTGATGGACCAGGCCATGGCCAGCCTGGACGGCACGCACTTCGACCTCGCCGATCCCATCAAGCTGGTCGAGGCGAGGATCGCCCCGCCCGGCAGCGCCGCGGCACCGTACTACACCCTGCCCTCCAAGGACTTCTCCCGGCCGGGCCGGACCTGGCTGCCGACGCTCGGGCGCACGAGGTTCCCGCTGTGGAACCTGTACAGCGTCTGGTACCACGAAGGCGTGCCGGGCCACCACCTGCAGTTCGCCCAGTGGCAGTACCTTTCCTCGCGGCTGTCGGTCTTCCAGACCAGCGTCGGCGCGGTCAGCGCCTGTGCCGAAGGGTGGGCGCTGTACGCCGAGCGGCTGATGGATGAGCTCGGCTTCCTGAGCGCGCCAGGCGCGCGCCTGGGTTACCTGGACGCACAGCTCATGCGCGCGATCCGGGTGATCATCGACATCGGCATGCACCTGCAGCTCGAGGTCGCCGCGGACTGGGCGCCGGGAGCCGGACGGCGCTGGACCCCCGACCTGGCACTGGAGTTCTTCGTGGCGCACAGCGGTCAGGACCGCGCGTTCCTGCAGAGCGAGGTCGTGCGCTACCTGAGCATGCCGGGCCAGGCGATCAGCTACAAGCTGGGAGAGCGGGCCTGGCTGGCCGGCCGGGACGCGGCGACGGCGGCGGGAGGGGCCAGCTTCGACCTGAAGAGGTGGCACATGGCGGCGCTGTCGCTCGGCTCGCTAGGCCTTGACGACATGGTCGACGAGCTGGCGAGGCTGTAAGGCCTGGCCCGGATAGTCGCGCTTGCCAGGAATTGGCTGACCTGAGCGGGCAGAATGGCGTCTATGCCAGACGCGACG
>JASIGS010000279.1 GCA_030052355.1 Streptosporangiaceae bacterium
CAGGCTAGTGGTGGGTGATCAGCACCAGCACCAGCATGACCACCACCGCGGCGAGGACCACGCTCATGATGATCACCCCAGCGCTCGACGCTCCAGCCAGGTGCAGCCGCTCTGCTCGCGCCGCGGCGCGCTTTGCCTGTTCGAGCTGAGCCTTAGTCGGCTCTGGCCGCGGTCCTTTTAGCCCCGGCACCCGAAACCCGCCACGCAGCCAGGCCTGTTGTCCGCTGAACGGCCGGAACTGCGGTTGCCGCTGCCAGTTCCAAGACAGGTTCTTCGGGCTTTTCGGGTCGTTCGGCTTGTCCATGGGAACCTCTCTGGCGTGCTTCGATCAGAGAGTATATCACCTGGACTTATATATTGTTTTACAATATATAAGTCGCGAGTCTCCTCGGTCGTCGCGTTCCGCGACGCCGAGCGCCCCCGCCGGCGCAGGGCGCTTGATGAGCTGGCCGCAGTGCAGAAAGACCTCGGCCTGACCGAATGACCGGCGCAGCGGAGGAGGCCGACCAGATCCGACTGATCCTCGCCGACGCGAACGTCCTGTACTCGCGGGTACTGCGCGACTATCTGCTCTATGCCGCTGATCAGGAGATCATCACCGTCGCCTGGAGCGTTGAGATCCTGCGCGAGGTCACCGAGCACCTCAACGAGAACATCGCGGGCTTCGACGATGCCGCGGCCCGGCGACTGGTGACCGCGATGAACATGCCTACCCGCTGGCCGAGGTGGAGCCGGGGGAGGAGCTGGCACGGCTGGCCGGGCTGGCCCTGCCCGACGAGGACGACCGGCACGTCCTGGCCGCCGCCATCGCCGCCGAGGCGACCGTGCTGTGCACGGCGAACATCTCCGACTTCCCCGCGCAGGTCACTAGCGCGCTCGGGCTGGAGGTGATCACGCCCGATGAGCTGCTGACGTGCCTGGCCCGGGAGTTCGAGGTCCAGATGCTCGCCGCCCATCGGGCGGCAGTTGCCTCACTGCCGGGTGCGACCGACGGTTCGACGATGGCGGCGCTGCGCAAGGCAGGAGCCAAGGAAACCGCAGACCTGGCGGCAGGCCTACTCGGGATCGGCTGAGCGGCGGCGGGATAGAGCTTGCCAACTGCTTGCATGCCAGACTGAACGGGTGGAGCGGGAGCGGGCTAGGGACTTGGCCGCGACTGTGCTTGGCAATCTTCACTCTGGTCAGGGAGTCTGGCCGCTGAGTCTGGTGACCGGGCTGTACGTGTTCGGCTCCTTCGCCCGGGGCGCGCTGGCTCCGCACGATCTTGATATGGACGTGGAGTTTGAGCACGACGACGAGTGGATATCGCATTTCGTTACCGCGCTGTCTAACGGTCGGGATCCGCACTCGCCGATGCGCAGGATGCTCACTGGTGGCAAGCGCGGCTGCCAGTTCACCTTCAATTTCCGCGAGCAGGCGGATTTCGATCTGACGATGCTGTGGCACAAGGGTGTGGCTGGGCTGACCTAGGACCCCAAGGATCTGAAGGAACTGCAGCTCCCGCGTGCAGGCGGGGTCAATGGCTCGCCGACGGCCGCTCGCTACCAGGCAGCCAGCTGGCAACAGCCTGCTCCAGCATGGGCAGGTCGTTCATGATCGTGTTCCAGACGACATCCAGGTCGATGTCGAAGTAGCCGTGCGTGACGCGGTTGCGCATGTCGCTGATCTCCCGCCACGGGACCTGCTGATGCTGGAGCCGGAACTCGTCAGTCAGCCCCCGTGAGGCCTCGCCAATGATCTCGAACCACGGCAGCACTGCGCTCTGG
This sequence comes from Streptosporangiaceae bacterium, assembly GCA_030052355.1. Next base: position 1,767 of record JASIGS010000279.1, read on the forward strand.
AAAACCTCGTCCTCCTGGAAGCTTTGCCGGTCGCCGCTTTTGACGTGCCGGCGGATGCGTCGTACTGCATCCAGGATGTCGGCGAGGCGCTCGGAGTCCGTCCTCACAGGGCGACAGCCTCAGCCAGCACCTGGTCCCGGATCCGGGCCTTCAAGCCGCGCGGGGTTACCACGTCGACGTGCCGACCGACGATCTCCTCCACGTCCAGCGCGAATCCGCTCAAGTCAAACAGCGTGGTCCGAGGCCCAGGCGCAACAAGCAAATCCACATCGCTTGTCTCGCCCGCTTCGTCGCGGGCCACCGAGCCGAAGACCCGGACGTCGTCCAGACCACGGCGGGACGCGGCATCGAGTATCTTGCTGCGCATAGCTCGCAGCGCCGCCAGCGTGGGCCGGCCGGCTGGCTTGCCTTGTACTGGCAGTGGCATGTCTCTCCTCTCCCAGGTCATGGTAGCTAAATACCGCCCCTAGATAGCGAAGCTGAACAGCCGCATCAAACTGTCCGGTATTCCGGCCGACTGTGCCCAGCTCGCTGCTGCGCAATCCTCGAGGGCTGTGAGCGACCGGCAGGATTGTAGGCACAGGCTGGGTTCCAGGACGGCGGGCGGGTGCGACCCGGCGGCAGGGTCTTGGCGGCGCGATCATCTGCGGATCGAAGCAGGGGCAGTTGGAACTGGTGACTCCTCTGGGGTCGGGTCACGACCGCACTATCCGGGGCGCCGTCGATGGCGAGCAGTGGGAGTGTGTCAGCGGTCGTAGAGGCAATCTGAGCGCGCAGGCAATGGTCTTCAACCTACGCACATGCCGATGAGCGGGCAGTCTCTAGACCTCCGTGGTCA
>JASIGS010000280.1 GCA_030052355.1 Streptosporangiaceae bacterium
TTCAGGGACATGGACGCCGGCAGGAACTCAACTTCGGTGCGCGGTACGAGCACCTCTCTGACCTGCCGCTTGCCGGCGTCGAACACCTCACTGACGATATGCCGCTCGTCGGGGCTCAGCGCCTGGTGCCCCGCGATCAGGTCGCGCAGCTCCTCGTCGGTCATCACGCCGCGGCCGGCCGCGGGGTCGCCCCCGAGCAGCCGCACGACGAGGTTCGTGCACCGCGACAGCAGCCAGACCAGCGGCGTGGCGAACGTGGCCAGCCGGTCCACCACGGGCGCGGCCAGCAGCGAAACCCGCTCTGAGCGCTGCAGCGCGAGCCGCTTTGGCGCCAGTTCGCCGAAGACGAGGGTGAAGAACGAGATGATCAGGGTGACGACGACCACCGCGAGGGGAGTCGCCACGCCGTGCGGCATGACGTGACTGAACGCGCCGCTCAGATGGTCTGCCAGCAACGCCGCGCCGAAGGCGCCCGACATCAGCGTCGCGAGCGTGACGCCAATCTGCACCGAAGACAGGAACCGGTTCGGGTCCTGGGCAAGCCTTGCTGCCCGCTGGCCGCGCCGGCCCCGCCTGCCGAGCGATCGAACCTGGCCCTCGCGCAGCGAGACGAGGGCCATCTCGGCTGCCGCGAAGAATCCCCCGATCAGCACGACGGCCAGGACGAGGAGAATGTCCCAGCCGACGCTACTCACGTCCGGATCCCCGACCCTCGTCGTTGGCCTTCACGACCGCGATGCCATGCCTGGCGCCTGAAGCCACCGCGCCTGGCCGCCGGTTCGCACCCGGCTGCGGCCACCAGCCGCGCCTGGCCGCCGGTTCGCACCCGGCCGCGGCAACCAGCCGCGCCCGGCCACCTAAAGGCGACACCTCAGCCGCGCTGTATTTTGCAATAGTCTATGCAGTCTGCCCGCTGCAATGAGCCGTACTCGCCGGGCACGATCGAGGACAAAACAGCGATTATCGTGCCTTATCGGAAAGGCGGAACGAGCTCATGCCCGGGATTCATGACGAGGCAGTCGCCATCTCGGCGGACCTGGCGGAGCTGCGCCGGTCCATTCACGCAGAGCCGGAGATCGGTCTGGACCTGCCCCGCACCCAGCGCAAGGTACTCGACGCACTGGACGGGCTGCCGCTGGAGATAACTCTCGGCACGCAGCTGAGCTCGGTCACCGCCGTACTGCGTGGCGGTAAGCCCGGCAAGACCGTGCTGCTGCGCGGCGACATGGACGCCCTGCCCGTCACCGAGCACACCGGCCTCCCGTATGCCTCCCGCATCGACGGTGCCATGCACGCCTGCGGCCACGACCTGCACACCGCGATGCTGACCGGGGCCGCCAGGCTGCTTTCCGCACGGCAGGCCGAGCTGCCGGGGAACGTGATCTTCATGTTCCAGCCGGGAGAGGAAGGGCCGGGTGGCGGCCGGATCATGGTGGCCGAGGGCGTGCTGGACGCGGCCGGGGAAAAGCCGGTCGCGGCTTATGCCCTGCACGTGGCGTCCAGCGTGCTGCCGTTCGGCCTGTTCGCCGGCCGGCCCGGCACCATCATGGCGGCCGCCGACACACTTCGCGTCACGGTGCACGGCCGCGGTGGCCACGGATCACAGCCGAACCTCGCGGCCGACCCGATTCCGGTCGCGTGCGAGATAGTCCTGGCGTTGCAGACGATGGTGACCAGGAAGTTCGACGTCTTTGACCCTGTCGTGGTGACGGTCGGCAGCTTCCACGCCGGCTCGGTGGACAACGTGATCCCCGACGACGCCGAGTTCGCGGCCACGGTGCGGTCCTTCTCACCGCAGGCGCGGGCCGCGATTCGGGACGCGGCACCGAAGGTGGCGCGGGACATCGCCGCCGCACACGGCCTGACCGCGCGCGCCGACTTCCAGGACGGCTACCCGGTCACCGTGAACGACGCCGGGGAGGCGGAGTTCGCGGCGCAGACCGTCGCCTCCGTGCACGGTGCGGACCGCTACCTCACCGCCCCGAACCCGCTGACCGGGGCGGAGGACTTCTCCTACGTGCTGAACGAGGTACCTGGCGCCTTCGTCATGCTCGGCGCTTGTCCCCCCGACGCCGACCCCTTCGCTGTGCCGTTCAACCACTCCCCCGAGGCCGTCTTCGACGACGCGGTCCTGCCAGACGGCACCGTCCTGTACGCGGAACTCGCCCTGCGGCGGCTCGCGGCCGGATAGCGCGACCAGACCAGCGTCGAGCCGCGAATGCACCGAGCTGTGGACCGCCGGGCCGGCTATAGCCGGCCCGGCGGTTCACAGCTCATCCCGTACCGGCCCCCGGGGGCGGTGCTGGCGCCGGATCAGAGGCTGGCGACGTCTGCCTGCTTGGCCCTGACCGCCTCGGCAGCCTCGCGCAGCGCCGCGAGCTCGGTATCGGTCAGGTCGCGCTCGGCGATCCGGCGCACGCCCTCGGCCCCGATCTCGGCCTCAACGCCGAGGTAGACGCCGGAGATGCCGTACTCGCCGTCCACCCACGCGCACACCGGCAGGATCGCGCCGGAGTCCTCGGCGACGGCCCTGGCCATCCGAGCCGCGGCAGCCGACGGGGCGTAGTACGCCGAACCGGTCTTGAGCAGCGCGACGATCTCACCGCCGCCGTTGCGGATCCGCTGCACCAGCTGCTCGATCTCCGCGGCGGGCAGCAGGTCAGCGAGCGGCTTGCCGTCGACCGAGCAGGCCGAAGGCACCGGCACCATCGTGTCCCCGTGCGAGCCGAGCGTGAGGGTCCTGACCGACCCGACCGGGACGCCGAGCTTCTCCGCCACGAAGTAAGTGAACCGGGCCGTGTCGAGCATGCCTGCCTGGCCCATCACGCGGTGCGCAGGGAACCCGGAGACCTTTGCCGCCAGCGCGGTCATCTCGTCCAGCGGGTTGGAGACCACGATCAGCACCGCATCCGGCGCGTACTTCACGACCTGCTCGGTCACGCTCCTGACGATCTTCGCGTTCACGCCGATGAGGTCCATCCGGCTCATCCCCGGCTTGCGCGGCAGGCCAGCGGTGATGACGACGACGCCCGAGCCGGCGATCGCCTCGTAGCCCTCGCCCGCCGATCCGGTCGTCTGGCCGGTGACCTTCGTCTCGAAGCCCTCAATCGGGCGCGACTGGTTCATGTCGAGGGCCAGCCCTTCCGGCTTTCCCTCGACGATGTCGGTGAGCACGACCTCGTCGAAGATGTCGTACTCGGCGAGACGCTGCGCGGTAGTCGAGCCGTAGAAGCCGGCGCCGACGACCGTAACCTTGCCTGTGCGGGCCATGTACCGTGATCTCCTTCAGCGCTGATGTTGATCTGTCTAGGCCACCGCGGCGCGCAGGTTCTCGTCCAGCGCCGCGAGGAACTCCTGGGTAGTCAGGAACGGAGTGCCCTCGCCGACAAGGACCGCCAGGTCCTTGGTCATCTTCCCGCTCTCCACGGTCTCGATGCAGACGCGCTCGAGCGTGTCAGCGAACGCGGTCACCTCGGGCGTGCCGTCCAGCTCCCCGCGGTGCGCGAGTCCCCGCGTCCAAGCGAAGATCGACGCGATCGGGTTGGTCGACGTCGGCTTCCCCTCCTGGTGCTGCCGGTAGTGCCTGGTCACGGTGCCGTGCGCGGCCTCGGCCTCGACGGTCTTGCCGTCCGGGGTCATCAGCACGCTCGTCATCAGGCCGAGCGACCCGTAGCCCTGGGCGACGATGTCCGACTCGACGTCTCCGTCGTAGTTCTTGCACGCCCAGACGATGCCGCCGTGGCCCTTGATCACCTGGGCCACCATGTCGTCGATGAGCCGGTGCTCGTAGCTGATGCCCGCCGCCTCGAACTCGGCCTTGAACTCGGTCTCGAATACCTCAGCGAACACGTCCTTGAACCGGCCATCGTAGGCCTTGAGGATGGTGTTCTTGGTCGACAGGTAGAGCGGGTAGCCACGGGACAGGGCGTAGCGCATGCTCGCCCGCGCGAAGTCGCGGATCGAGTCATCGAAGTTGTACATGGCCATGGAGACGCCGCTGCCCTTGAACCGCGCGACCTGGAATTCCAGGGCCTTCTCGTCCTGCTGGTCCGGCACGAACGAGATCCGCACCTCTCCGGGGCCCGGCACCACGAAGTCGGTGGCACGGTACTGATCGCCGTGGGCGTGCCGGCCGATCACGATCGGCTCGGTCCAGCCCGGGACGAAGCGCGGGATGCTCGACACCACGATCGGCTCGCGGAAGATCACGCCACCGAGGATGTTGCGGATCGTGCCGTTCGGCGACCGCCACATCTTCTTCAGCCCGAACTCGGTGACCCTGTCCTCGTCGGGGGTGATCGTTGCGCACTTCACGCCCACACCGTGCCGCTTGATGGCGTTGGCGGCGTCAACGGTGACCTGGTCGTCGGTGGCGTCGCGGTTCTGTATCGACAGGTCGTAATAGTCCAGGTCGATATCCAGGTAGGGGAGGATCAGCTGGTCCTTGATGAACTGCCAGATGATCCGGGTCATCTCGTCGCCGTCGATCTCTACGACGGGATTGGCCACCTTGATCTTGGACATACCGCTGCAATTCCTTCCTCGCTCTGGCAACGCTGCCGTAGCGAGCCTGGCCGGGCAGCCCGTGCCCGGCGTCCACTGTCTATCGATCCGGACCAGCCGGCTCTGCGGGCGGCGTGCCGGTCAGCCAGGCACCCGGACGATCAGGCCCGCTATCAGCAAGCCGACTCCGAGCACCGTGAGCACCGCCACATCGGCCAGCCGGCGGCGAGACCCGAGCATCCCTGCCCTGCCCTCTGGCAGCGCCAGCCTGACCACTGACCCTGCCAGCACCGCGCCCGCTATCACCAACGTACCGCTCCGGACTTCCTGCCCACCGCTGCCTCGCGTCAGCAACAGCCCGAGCCCGGCCACGGCGACGACGATCGCGTAGGGAAGCTGCGAGTAACGCCACACGCCCCTCCGGCCAGCGTTGCCGGGACCGGGATCCGCGCCCGGCTCGGCCGCGGGCGAGCTGGCAGCCTGGCCGTCGCGCGGCCCGGCATCGCGTCCGCGCTGCCTTTGGCGCCGTCCGGCGGCGTGGGCGGCGTGCTTCACCTGGCATCAAGCGGGACCCAGGTCAGCCCGCTCTCACCGATGTACTCGCTGTCCGGCCTGATCAGCCGGTTGTCGGCGTGCTGCTCGATGATGTGCGCCGTCCACCCGGCCATCCGGCTCACCGAGAAGACCGGCGTGAACAGGTCGGTGGGTATGCCCAGGTAGTGGTACACGGTGGCGGCGTAAAAATCGACGTTGGGGTAAAGGCCCTTCTCGGCGAATACGACCTCCTCCATCCGGCGTGACATCCGGTAGTAGGTGTCGTCGCCAGTCGCCGCGGCAAGCTCAGCGGACATCTGCCGCAGGTTCGTCGCCCGCGGGTCCTCGGTCTTGTACACCCTGTGACCGAATCCCATGATCTTCTCGCCGCGCCGCAGCCGCTCGCTGACCTGCCCGGTGACAGCCTCGACCGGATCACCGCCAGCCTCACGGATCCGCTCCAGGCCCAGCATCACCTGCTCGTTCGCCCCGCCGTGCAGCGGGCCCTTAAGGGTGCCGAGTGCCGCGACGACCGCCGAGTGCATGTCCGACAAGGTGGCCGCGCACACCCGCGCGGCGAACGTGGATGCGTTCATCGTGTGGTCGGCGTGCAGGACGAGACACGTGTCGAAGATCTCAGCCGCGCGCCGGTCCGGGGTGCTGCCCGAGACCTGCAGCAGGAAGTTGGCCGCGACGCCGAGGCGGGGGTCGGCCGGCGGCACCTCGCGTCCTGAGCGCCCTGAGCGTGCCGCGTGGTAGGCGGCAACGAGCACCGGCTGCTGTGCCGTGAGCCTGGCGGCCTTCCGCAGGTTGGCGGCCGGCTCATTGGAATCCGCATCGGGGTCGTCCGCGCTGCCCAGCGAGACCAGGCTGCGCAGCGCCGCCATCGGCGACTGGCGGCGTGCGACCGCCGCGAGGCTGTCCGCCGCCAGCGAGCCAACCTCGCGGCCAGCCACGAGTTCGGCCCGGTAGCCATCGAGTTCGGCGCGGCTCGGCGGGCTGCCGCGCTGCAGCAGGTAGGCGACCTCCTCGAAGGTCGATGCGCCCGCCAGCTCGTGGATGTCGTAGCCGCGGTAGAACAGCCGGCCGGCCCGCCCGTCTATGTCACTGAGGGCAGTCGATGCGGCCACCACGTCGGCCAGGCCCTTTGACGGTGCCTCCGCCATCTCTCCTCCTCCGCTCAGCCCGCATCGCCCGCTCGGCAGTGTACTTTCCGCGGCACTTTCCGGGCCGGCCGCGGCCGCGTAGTGGCGGACGGACCGGTAGAGGCGGAGTAGCGGCAGGGTAAAGGCGGCCCCAGCTGGGTAACTGTCAGGTGACACCTCGCTAGCTGGCCGGACACGCCGGAGGAGCGTCATGGAAACCCCCCACATCCGGATCGAAGCGACGGGCGTCGTGGTGGCGCTGCGCGATGACGTGACAACCATCGGCCGTGGCGACTTCGTCGACGTCCGCCTGGACCACCCCAGCGTGTCCAGGCTGCACGCCGAGATAGTCCGGCGCGGGCCGTACGCCTACGTCAGCGATCTCGGGTTATCACGCAACGGGACGCGGGTAAACGGGCGGGTCGTGGCCCAGCGCCTGCTCGAGACGGGTGACGTGCTGACCTTCGGGTCGCAGCGCTGCCTGGTCGGCGGCCTGCCGAGCGAGGGCCCGCTGAGCGAGGTCGACATGCTCAGGTCGGCCACGCCGGAGCTGACCAGGCGCGAGGCAGACGTGGTCGCAGCCCTGTGCAAGCCGGCGCTTTCCGCGGACGCGTTCGTCGCCCCGGCCACCGCCCGCGACATAGCGGCTGACCTGGTGGTCACCGAGGCCGCGGTCAAGCAGCACCTGCTCAGGCTGTACCACAAGCTGCGAATCGGCGAAGGGCCGAACCGCCGGGTCAGGCTGGCGAACGAGGTGGTGGCGCGCGGCCTCGTCAGGCCGCTGCCGCCCGTGCCGACCAGTGGCTGGCACGAGCCGACGACGGCGGATGCGCCGGCCAGCAAGTCCAGCGCGGACTCCCAGCTCGCCAGCTGACGCCGCGGCGTGCCGGGCGACGAGTGCGTGACTGCCGGTCGCCCCGCGGGCCAGTGTCGCCACGCGTCAGAGCCGGCGCACCACCCAGTGGTAGATATTGCTGCCCTTATGGCTGATTTCGCCGGGGATGTGGCTGAGGCTGACGCTCGTGGTGTGGAGCTCATAGCCCAGGTGGACGGCTGGCCAGTAGTCGGGAGCGAGCCTCACTGCCGCGGCGACGGCCACGACGGTGAGGGCGGCGAGGCCGATGCTGCCCATGACAGCGGCCAGAGTCGAGCGGCTGATCGCGGTGTAAAAGTCGCGCAGCGGCTGTCGGCAGGCGGCCGATCCTGGCCCCAGGCCGTAGCAGGCGACCAGCGCACCCGCCGCCACCGCGCCGGCCCGCGGCAACGAGGTGCTGCCGCCCGCGAGGACGGCAAGTACCGCTGCGGCAACGGCGCACAGCAACGCCAGCGGTGCGAGCCCAACGAACCGGAGCAGCGACCTGACCAGCGCCAGCGGGTACAGGGCGACGCCCGAGACCACATCAGTGCCGCGTGCGCCCTGCCGCTGACGTCGGCGGCCGAGCCAGCCGGCTGTCAGGTCGGCGCCGCGCAGGGCGACCAGCACGGCAAGCGCGGCCACCGTGCCCGCCACCGGCTTCAGCACGCTGACGGCGACCAGCACGACCATGGTTGCCAGCACCGCAATCCGGGTGGCCGGCGTCTGCAGGCCGGCGGCGCCCCGGTCCGCGACCGGCCGGCCTGCCGCAGGGCCAGGCAGCGCTTGCCGGGCGGGCACGGCAGCCACATCGGCCGGTGCCGCGGCTTGACTGCCGTTCCCGTTCCCAGCCGCGGGCTGCGCGTACTGCACCGGTTTCAGCAGGTCGGCGAAGTCGTCTTGGGCGGGCGCGGCGAGCGGCCTCGTGCCCTCCCATCCCGGCGAGGCGCCATTATGGGTAGGAACGCCACGCAGGCCAGGCGGTGCCGAGTAGTCGTGCGGCGCATAGTCCTGCATGGTGGGCGCCGTCGGCGGAGCAGCGGCCTGCCTGCCCGCGCCGTCCAGGATCGCGGTCCCGGCGCCAGCACCGGCGGCGCCGATCAGGGCGGCCACGCCGACCGAGGCACCGGCGGGCCCTGGCACCAGCGTCTGGGGATCCAGCCTGCCGGTGAAGTCCTGCAACTGCGTCGCCGACGGACGCCGGGCCGGGTCTCGTGACAGGGCCTGGAGCACGAGCGGAAGCAACGGGGCAGGCACGCCGTCCAGGTCAGGCTGCCCGTGCACGATGCGGTAGAAGATCGCCTCGAACTGGCCGGTGCCGAAGGGCGGCCGCCCGGTGGCGGCGAAGGCCATGGTGGCACCCCAGGAGTGCACGTCGGATGCCGGCCCGCTGCCGCGTCCGTCGATTACCTCTGGTGCCAGGTAACCGGGCGTCCCCATGAACATGCCCGTCATGGTCAGCCGGGTCGCGTCGGGTGCCTGAGCGATGCCGAAGTCGATCACCACTGGCTCGCCGTCGACCATCATGACGTTGCCCGGCTTGAGGTCACGGTGCACCACGCTCGCGCCGTGCACGGCGGCGAGCGCCGCCGCGAGCCCGGTGCCGAGCCTGGCCAGGTCCGCTCCGCCCAGCGGCCCCTCGCTGGACACGACGTTCTCGAGGGTCCGGCCAGCGACGTACTGGGTCACGATGTAGGGCGGGTCGCCGGCCACGTCCGCGTCCAGGACCTCGGCGACGTACGGGCTGTGCACCCGCCGCATCGTCTCCACCTCGCGCGCAAGCCGCCGCCGCGCGGTCGCCTCGCCAGGCACGCCCTGCCGCAGCACCTTGATCGCGACAGGCTGCCCATCAGGGTCCTCGGCCAGGTAGACCACGCCCATGCCGCCTTCGCCTAGCTGCTCGCCAAGCACGTAGCGACCGAGCCGCTCGGGGCCCGCGTGGGCTCTCATGGGAAAAGCCTACGGTGCCCCCTGAGGAAGGGAGCAACCTTCGGTCGGCCGGGAACGCTCACTTGTGGCCCCGCCGCCGCGGGCTAGCCGCCACCGAGGACCAGCCGGCGCAGTGCCTCCGCCGTCGCCGCGTTCTGCTCGGCGTGGCTGACCAGGGCACGAGCGAGGGCGTCGGCCCACTGGCCGACGGGAACGGGCTGGCGGGACAGGACGACCCCCCTCACCTCGCGGCATATTTCGGCGACGAGCGCACCGCGGACAAGGCCGAGGCTCATCACCTGGTCGCCGAGCCGCACGGTGATCTTCGTCACGGTGCCCGGACGTCCCTTCATCCGGTCGGACATCGAGCGGTTGGCTTCAATGTCGACGCACTCGGGGGGCAGCGCGGCGCCGAGGGACTCGGTGAGCACCTTCGCGTAGATCGAGATGTCATTACTGTCCGCCCGCAGCGCTGCGGTCACCATGTCCAGCGACGGGCTCTCCGCCGGCTCCATTGTCATTGCCGCATCCTTCGTCGACCGACCCGAACACTAGTTCCCCGAGAAACGGGCCTTCCCAGGTCCATTCTCCAGGAAGCTGAGCATGCCTGCCTTAGCGTCCTCCGTGGCGAACAGGCCGGCGAAGCTCAGCCGCTCGATTTCCAGGCCGGTGGCAAGGTCAGTCTCCAGGCCGGCGTCTATGGCCTGCTTCGCCGCGCGCAGCGCGATGGCCGGGCCGCCCGCGAACTTTGCGGCCATGTCCCTCGCCGCCTGGTAGACCTCCTCATCCGGGACCACCTTGTCGGCGAGCCCGATCGCAAGCGCCTCGGCCGAGTCGACGAACCTGCCGGTGTAGATGATGTCCTTCGCCTTGGCCGGCCCGATGAGGCGGGGAAGTCGCTGGGTGCCGCCCGCGCCCGGAATCAGGCCCAGGAGTATCTCGGGCTGGCCGAGCTTCGCGCTCTGGCCCACCACCCTGAAGTCCGCGCACAGCGCGAGCTCGAGTCCGCCGCCAAGCGCGTATCCGGTGATCGCCGCGACCACGGGCTTGCCGATGCCCGCCACCGCCGTGAACGAGTCCTGGAGCCGGCCTGAGTCGGCCTCCATCTGCGCGTAGCCGAGGGTCGACATTTCCCTGATGTCAGCGCCCGCCGCGAAGATCTTCTGCCCGCCGTAGATCACGACGGCGCGCACCGCCGGGTCCGCCGACACCTGCGCGGCCGCGGCCGCCAGCCCAGCCTGGACCTCGGCATTCAGCGCGTTCATAGGCGGCCGGTCGAGCCTGATGGTCGCAACCGCCTGATCGGTCTCTACCAGTACGAGATCGCCCACAACGCACCTCCCCTGCCGGCCACGATCCTACGCAGCCACGGCCAGCGGAAGCTACGCCGACATCTCCGGGGGCGAGCCGGGCCTGCCCCAGGCGCGCCGCCTGGGGCAGGCGTGCCCGATCACTCTCCTGACGCGCGTGGCAGCGAGACTTCCTGCCAGCCGTTGAGGAATCCCCGGACTTCGCTCTCGCTGTACCTGCGATGGCCGCCGGGGGTACGGATCGATGACAGCTTTCCGCCCCGCGCCCAGCGGGTCACTGTCTTCGGGTCCACCCGGAGCATCGCGGCAACTTCGGCGGGGGTGAGCAGTCGAGTGTCCGGCTTGATTTCGGTTCTCACGCGGTGAGTCCTCTCCAACTCGGGGGTAGTGGCTTGATTACGGAGTGTGACGATCTAGGACCGTCACTGATCGGAGCGGTGCTATCACAGGATGTCACAGCGGCCTTGATTTTTCAGGCGTTCCAACGGCACATACAGAAATTCAGAGGCTCGCGGCCCATGTCCGTCGGTATCAGGACTCCAGCGGCTGCTCAGCTGCAGCGCCGCCGCGCGACTACGTCGCAGTTATGTCGCCGGGAAGGGCCATCGGAATGGCCGTCCACAGACTGGCGAATGTAGCACCACAATGGCGGCGCGCGAGCACTACTAGGGCATCCCGCTGGCCTGGCGCACCTTGGCTGCGCCTGGCTGGCGTCCGGCAGCTAGCGCAGGTCGCCGTTCACCATCCCGGCAGGAGCGTCCGGGACGGTGACGAGCCCAAGCTCGGCGGCATCTGACAGCAGCCGGTGGCGCGGCAGGATCCTGACCGTGTAACCAAATGGCCCCGGCTGGCCGAGCTCGGCGAAACCGGAGTACCTGGCCACTCCGTCGGCCGCCGGCTCGCCGTCAAGCCGCAGCGGAGCCCGGGCCGGCTCGACGATCTCGTCGGCATCCCCGGCGCGCCCGTAGACGACCTCCACGGTCACGTCGTCGGGTGAGAGCGTGCCGAGCGCCACCTTTGCCCGCAGGTTCAGGTGCCCGCCGGGGCTGAGGTTGCCGTCGTCGGCCTCCACGTGTTGGACCCGCACCTGCGGCCAGGCAGCGGTGACCCGCTGCTTCCACGCGGCTAGCTCGCGGGCGCCGTCGAATGCACCGTCAGCGCGCGCGCCTCGGCGGGACGCCCCGCCGTCGGAGTCCGCGCCAGCCTGGACGCCAGCACCAGCCCCGGCGCCCGCGGCCAGCACCCTGGACGCCCGCGCGGCGGGCGCGTAGAACTCGGTCACGTACTCCCTGACCATCCTGGTAGCCAGGGCCTTCGGCCCGAGCGTGCGCAGCGTGTGCGCCACCAGCTCCAGCCACTTGGCGGGCAGTCCGTCCCTGCCGACGTCGTAGAACAGCGGCGCGACCGACTTCCCGATCAGGTCGTACAGCGCGGCTGCCTCGAGCTCGTCGCGGCGGTCCGGGTCGGCAACGCCCTCTGCGGACGGGATCGCCCAGCCGTTGCGGGCGTCGTACCACTCGTCCCACCAGCCGTCGAGCACCGACAGGTTCAGGGCGCCGTTGAGCGCTGCCTTCATGCCAGAGGTGCCGCACGCCTCCAGCGGCCGCAGCGGGTTGTTCAGCCATACGTCACAGCCGTGCACGAGCGTCCGCGCCATGGCCATGTCGTAATCAGGCAGGAAGACGATCCGGTGCCGGACCTGCCGGCCGTCGGCGAACCTGACGAGCTGCTGGATCAGCTGCTTCCCGCCGTCATCGGCCGGGTGGGCCTTCCCGGCGATCACGAACTGCACCGGCCGTTCGTCGTCCAGTAGCAGCTCGGTCAGCCGTTCTGGGTCGTGCAGCATCATGGTCAGCCGCTTATAAGAAGGCACCCGGCGGGCGAACCCGATCGTCAGCACGTTCTCGTCGAGCACGCTGTCGATCCAGATCAGCTCCGCGTCCGAGGCACCGCGCTGCCGCCAGGACGCGCGCAGCCTGCTCCGCGCGTCCTCGATGAGCCTTGCCCGCAGCACTTGCCTGACCTCCCACAAGCGCGCGGGGTCGGCCGCCGCGCGGTCCCAGAACGCCGGGTCGTCGGCCGGGTCGGTCGGTGCGTGGCCGCGGCGCGGGTCCTGGCCAAGACCGATGATCTCCGGCGCCACCCAGGTCGGCGCGTGCACTCCGTTGGTCACCGAGCCGATCGGCACCTCGGCGGCGTCAAAGCCCGGCCACAAGCCGGTGAACATGGCGCGGGACACCATGCCGTGCAGCTGGCTGACGCCATTGACCCGCTGAGCAAGCCGCATGCCCATGACCGCCATGTTGAAGACCGCCGGGTCGCCGCCAGGGAACGTCTCCGCGCCGAGGGCCAGGACCTGGTCGGCAGGGAGCGCGGATTCTGGGCTGGCGAACTGCCGCGCCACCAGCTCGAGCGGGAACCTGTCGATCCCCGCGGGCACCGGCGTGTGGGTGGTGAACACGGTCCCCGCCCGGCACATCTCCAGTGCTGCCGGGAACCCGAGACCGCGCTGCACGTACTCGCGGATGCGCTCGAGCCCGAGGAAACCGGCGTGCCCCTCGTTGGTGTGAAAGACCTCGGGCTCCGCGTGCCCGGAGATCGCGCAGTAGGCCCGCACGGCCCGGACGCCGCCGATGCCGAGCAGAAGCTCCTGGCGCAGCCTGTGGTCGGTGCCGCCGCCGTAGAGCCTGTCGGTCACCTCGCGCAGTTCCGGGTCGTTCTCCTCCACGTAAGAGTCGAGCAGCAGCAGCGGGACCCGGCCAACCTGGGCCACCCAGATCTGCGCCGCGAGCACGGCCTCGTCGGCCATGGT
>JASIGS010000281.1 GCA_030052355.1 Streptosporangiaceae bacterium
CTTGCTGCTCAGGCAGCCGAGTCGCAAGCAAGACAGGGAACGCTCTCCTGTTCGTTCCCAGGCTCTGGAGGGCAGGTAAGCGACATTGCCGCCTCCACCGATGGCGGCCTTACCTGGACGCCCGAGGCGCTGCCGGCAAATGTCCCCGATCCGCAGCTGAGCGGACTCTCGTGCGCGAGTGCGACCGAATGTTGGGCTGCGGGCTCGGAGTCGGTCGTCCAGAACGTGGGCAGCGGAACCAATGACAGTTCGTCGGTGCTGCTCGGCACGACCGATGGCGGTGCCGCTTGGTCGAAGGTGGTCTTCACGGTGCCGACCGGGGCGCCGGATGCCTACGGACAGTCCTACCTTTCCATCGGCGGCGTCGACTGTCCCGCCCAAGGCGTTTGCATCGCACTCGGAGTGGTAGCTCAGAGCTCGCCCACAGCACCCGTCTACAGTCTGGTGTCGGCGCCTTCCCCGTAGCCCCCGCGATCGTCCTCGTGGTTAGCGCGCGTCTTGGGCTGCTGCGCGATCGCGATCGCCGCCGGCGCGACGGCCGTGCTGCGGCACCACAGCGACCGCCAGGCCTGGCCTCAGGGCTGTCCATGGCATGGCGTCCTAGCCCGGCGTGGCCAACGATCCGCCAGCCGCCGCCAGGTCAGCACTGAGGCGACGCGCGGCCGAACTGGAACGGCCGGGAGCCGTCACGAGATGCTGCCGGAGGAAGAGCGCAGCCCGGTCGAGTGCCTGGTCCGCTTCGTCGAGCACGCCGGCGTAGGTCTGGAAAACGTGAGGCACGCCGGCGGTGATGTCCAGGATCACGTCGACGCCGGCGTCGAAGGCGCGCTGGGCCATGCGGACAGAGTCGTCGAGCAGTACTTCGTTGGTGCCGACCTGGAGCAGCATCGGGGGGAACCCAGCCGGGTCCGCCAGGGTAGCCGGAGTGAGGAGTTCCTGGTGCGGGTCAGCCCCGGCCAGGTACAGCTCGTTGTTGGCGAGCAGCCGCTCGCGCGTGAAGATGGGGTCGATGCCGTGCTTGGCGGCCATGCTGGCCCCGTTGCGGGTGGCATCGAGTCCCGGGGAGAACGCGACGACCGCCGCGGGCATGGGCAGCCCGGCCCCCCTGGCCATGATCAGCGTGGCCACGGTGAGGCCGCCGCCCGCGGAGTCGCCGGCGATCGCGATCGCGGATGGGTCAGCGCCTGCCTCAAGGAGCGCCCGGTAGGCGGCGAGCGCGTCGTCGACCGCCGCGGGGAACGGGTGCTCGGGGGCGAGCCGGTAGTCCGGAGAGTAGGCCCGGAAGCCGGTCCGCGCCACGAGGCCGGCGGTCAGGCACAGGTCCGTCTGCGGGGAACCGACGATGTACCCGCCGCCGTGGAAGAACAGGATGGTGCCGGGCCGTGACTGCCCGGCCGGCTCTACCAGCATGGTGCGCATGCCGGCGAGGCCCATCTCTGTGGTGCGGACACCGTCCGGGACGATCATGCGGCTCATCAGGGCCGCGTACCCCGCCCGCTGCTCCTCGATGGTCCGCGACTCCAAGGGCAGTGGCTGGCTCCGCAGCATCGAGTCGATCTTCGTACGCTGTTCGTAGGTCATCGTTCCTCCGAATTTGGTTGCCTGTACAGTATATGCCATGGCAACTATTCGGTCGGATCCGCTTGGCATGACGTTCTTCGCCGACCTCGTCCGCTGCGAGACGCGCCTCTATAACGCCTTCAACGACGAACTCCGGCACGCTCACGGGATCGTTACATCGCAGTTCGAGTTCCTGCGCTACCTGCGGGACCACGCCACGCCCCGGGTGGCCGACCTCGCCGCCGAGTTCGCAGTCGGCGTGGGAGCCGTTAGCAAGAGCATCGACCGCATGGAGAGTCGGGGCTGGGTTACCCGGCTGCCCAACCCGGACGACCGCCGCTCGACGGTACTCGCGCTGACAGACCAGGGCCGCGCCCTCGCCGATGCCGCTGACGCAACCTTCCAGGTCCGCCTCGACCAGATCATCGCCTCCGCCGCGACGCGAGCGCAGCTGGCCGCCGCGGCACACGTCCTCGCGGCGCTCCGGGCCGTACTCGAACGCGAAAACCTGGGACTCCCGGCCGGGTGAGGGCTTTCCGGGGTCGGCTTCCCAGCTGCCTCGCCTGCTACACCGAGCAGCTCACACCCGTCCAGGCGCGCACCAGGAGGCCGGAACGAACGAGTGTGAGTTTGCAAGGTAGTTGGCCCTGCCGCTGCGGCCCTCGCGGCTCGATGATGATAACGCCGACCTTGTTTATGGTCGGCATATGCCGTATGGTCGGCATGTGCCGACCATTGGTCACGCGGTCACTGGCTGCGACTACGAGGCCGAAGAAACGCTGGTGGTGTCCGAGCCAGAACAGCTGCGGGCGCTGGCCGACGACATGCGAACCGGGATCGTGTCGCTACTGCGGTCCCGTGCCCGCTCCACCCAGGGACTGGCTCGGGAGCTCGGCGTCCCGAAGGGTACGGTCGGCCACCACTTGAAGGTGCTGGAACGCGCCGGCCTGGTGAGGGTTGTGCGCACCCGCCAGGTTCGGGCCGTCACGGAGAAGTTCTACGGCCGTACAGCGCACCTGTTCCTGTTCGCCGCGGAGGACAAGGCGGACGAGAGGGGGGTGGGCGCCAGCCTGTTCCGCCAGGCCGCCCGGGAGATCGATGCCTCTCCCCATGTCGCGACCTTCGGGCAGGCGATGGCCAGGCTGACACCCGAGGACCTGGTCCGGCTGGAGAAGCGACTCAAGCGGCTCGCGGAGGATTTCGCTGCCGCAGACAGCCCAGACGGGTCTGGGTACCGCTTGCCCTTCGCCATGTACCAGACCAGGGATGGCTAGTCCGTCCCGGCCGGGGCCTCACCGGCTGGGCCGGGACTTCTGGCTGTACTTCACCGGTCAGAGCGTCTCCCAGCTGGGCAGCTCGTTCACGACCTTCGCCCTCCCGCTGCTGGTCTTCAGGTTGACCCATTCCGCCACCGACCTGGCGATCAGCACCGTGGCGACCTTCATCCCTTACCTGCTGTTCGGGCTGTTGCTGGGCGCCGTTGTGGACCGGGTCGACCGGCGCCGGATGATGCTGCGCACGGATGTCGCGCGAGCCCTGGTGATCGCGATGCTGCCGGTGCTGTCGCTGCTCGGCGTGCTCGCGGTCTGGCAGATCTACGCGGTGACCTTCCTCCAGTCGACCCTCGGGATCCTGTTCACCTGCGGCGAGTTCGCGGCCATACCGGCCCTTGTTAGCGGGGACGAGCTAGTCACCGCCAACGCCCGGATCATGGCGACCAACAACGTCGGGCCCATACTCGGCCCGACCGTCGCCGGGGCACTTGTCGCCTTCTTGCCCGTCGCGCAGCTGCTGTTCTTCGACGCGGCCTCGTTCCTCGTCTCCGCAGCCGCCCTCACCGCCATCCGGCGCAGCTTCAACCCCGGCGCGGCACCTGTGAAGATGGCGGGGAAAGTGGCACAGACCTTGCTCGCCGACGTCCGGCAGGGGCTCGAGTATGTCTGGCACCACCCTGTGCTGCGGTCGATCTCCATCATGATGGCGCTGATCAACTTCGTCTATGCGACCGCCAGCGCCCAGCTCGTGCTCTTCGCCGCCCGGGCACTGCACGCATCGAGTTCCGAGATCGGCTTCCTCTTCGCGTGCGGGGCAGCTGGCATCGTCATCGTGAGCCTGCTGGCCGGCCCGATCCGCCGGCGCCTTTCGTTCGCCGTCACGGCGCTCGGCGCGCTCGTAGTCTCCGGGCTCACGCTCACGGCCATGGCTCTGCTGCACTCCTACCCGGCAGCGCTCGTGCTATGGGGAGCCTCCTCCGGGTTCGGCCTGCTGCTCAACATCAATACCGGCGCCCTGCGGCAGGCCATCGTCCCGCCGCAACTGTTTGGCCGAGTGGTAAGCGTTGCCCAGGTGCTGGCCTGGTCGGCCGTCCCGCTCGGGTCCATCGCAGGCGCGGCAGCGATCAACGCCAGCAGCGTCACCACCGTCTACGCGGTCATCGGCGTCCTCATCGCCGCCATTGCCCTGGCGTTCACCGTGAGCCCGGTAGGCCAAGGCGACCACTACCTGGAAGAAGCTGCGAAGTGCCGAGCGGAGCCGGCCGCCCCAACCGCCAGCCTCTCGATCCCACCGTCGCCAGAATGACTGGCCTCAACGTACGGCTGTGAAGTTGCAAGATCGTCGGCCCCGCTGTCATCTCTTCGCGCGTTCGGGCGGCCTGATCGGCTGCCCGTGTGCCTCCTCAGGATTCTGTCCACGGATGCTCTCCGTTTCCGGAGACCGCCTCAGCTCACCGTGAAGCTCAACGACGAGCTCGCGCTGTCGTAGTAGGCATCGCCGGAGTATGTCGCGGTGACGTGATACGTGCGGGCCGCAAGGCCGTCGGCCGTGCACGTCGCGGTGCCGTCGCTGACCGCCTCGGCCGTGCAATCCAGGTACGAGCCAGAGACGAAGCTGACGGTCCCCGTCGCCGTCGCCGGAAGCGTCGCGGTAATCACAACGTCGCTCCCGCTGACAGAGGCCGCGATCGAGAACGACGGACGCGCCTTGATCACCGTGAACGTCGTCGTGGCGCTCGACCCCGTGTAGTTCGCGTCACCCGAGTACGTCACCGTGGCCTGGTAGCTTCCCGGAGCGAGCGTGCCCGGCACGACGCAGGTCACCGAGGGGGCTGCCGTCACCGCGCTGCATACCGTCGTCGAACCGACGGTAAAGGTCAGCGCGCCGGTCGCCAGCGCCGGCAGTTTCGCCGAGACGAGGTCGATCGCCGTTCCGTACGCCGACGTCTTCGGCTCCGCCTTGAGCGAGATCGCCGTCGTGGCCTGGACGACGGTCAGGCCCGCTGTCGCCGACGACGGGCCGTAGGTCGTCCCGGTCGGCTGGTAGCTCGCCGTCACCGTGTAGCTGCCGGGCTCCAGCGGACTCGACAGCAGGCAGGTCGCGCCGCCGTTCGTCACTGTCACCGAGCAAGGCGTCGTCGAGACGCCGGTGCCGCTCACGCCGAACAGGATCGTTCCCGGCGCCGCGGCCGGCAGGCCGCTGGCTCGCAGCGTGACCTGGTGGCCGTAGGCGGCCGGCGACGGACTCGCCGTCACCTTCAGGTGAGTCGCCTTGGCAACCGCCAGCGAGAGGGACTGCGACGATCCGAGTTCGTTCGCGTCACCCGAGTAGGTGGCGGTCACAGATAGCGAGGCGGACACCTTGGCGAAGGTCGCGCTGCAGGTGGCCGTCTCCCCGTCGGCGCCGGAGGTGAGCGAGACGCTGCCGCACAGCGTCGTGCTGCCGCTGGTGAAGTTGACCGTCCCGGTCGGCGTCGAGACTCCGGGCGAGGAGACCAGAACGGCAGCGGTCAGGGTGGTCGGCTGGCCCGCAACGGCGGGATCCGGCGACGCCGTGAGGGTTGTCACGGTCGAATCCTGGTTGACCACCTCCGTGTACGCCGCTGACGTCGAGCTGGCGAAGTTGCCGTCGGAGTTGTAGGTCGCGGTTACCGACGGACTGCCGGGACTCGTGTAGCTAGTCGTGCAGGTAGCCGACCCGCCGGACAGCGGGGCTGCGGCGCAGAGCACCCCGGAGCCGAGGCCGGTGAAGGTCACCGACCCCGTCGGCGTGCCCGAGCCGGGCGCCTGCACACCGACCGTCGCCTGGTAGGTGACGGGCTGGCCGACGACTACCGGCGAGACAGCGCTCACCGTTGTCGTGGTGTGTGCCTCACCGACGCTGATCACGGCGGCCGACGTGCTCTGTGAGCCGGAGAAGTTGCCGTCGCCTGAGTAGGAGGCGCTCACGCTGTCGCCGCCCGGGATAGCCGCGGGGAACGACGTCGTGCACGTCGCGACGTACGCGCCGGACACTTCGGACACCGACTGGCTCGGGCACGCGGCCCCGATGACGCCGGCGGTGTCGCTGAAGGAAACCGTGCCTGTCGGCGTGCCCGCGCCCGGCGAGACGATGCCGATCGTCGCGGTGATCGTGACCGGCTGGCCGACGACGACGCTGGCACTGCTCGAGCTGAGGTCCGTCGTGGTGGCTGCCTGGCTGACGGCCTCCGAGAACGTGTCCTCGGACGAGGACTGGTAGTTCCCGTCACCTGAGTAGCTCGCGGTGATTATGTCGGGTGCCGTGAGCGGAGCGGTGTAGGTCACCGTGCACTGCGCGCTCGCGCCGGTGAGCGGCACCGACGAGCAATCGCTGATCGCGCCCGCCGAGTCGGAGAAGTCGATCGTTCCCGTCGGCGTGCCGGTACCCGGCGACACGACACCGACCGAGGCCGTGTAAGTCACGGTCTCGCCAGCTACCGCGGTGCCGTTGTCGGAGGAGGTGACGGACGTCGTCGTGCTCGCCTGCCCGACAGACTCGGTGAGCATGCCAGCAGAGCCGAAGGTGGCCGCGTCGCCGTTGTAGGTCGCGGTCACGGTGTCCGGCGACGACAGTGCCGTCGGGTAGAGGACCGAGCACTGCGCCACCAGCTCAGAGCCCTGCACGCTGAGTGTCTGGTCCGAGCAGTTCGATACCAGGCCGGCGCTGTCGGTGAACGTCACGGTGCCCGTCGGAGCGGGAGCGCTCGCACCGACATCGGCGACGGCCGCGCTGTAGGTGACCGTCTCTCCCGCAACTGCAGTCCCGCCGTCTGACGACGTGAGGGTCGTCGTCGTCGAGGTGTAGTTCGACGAGCCGGCGAAGAGCGAGTCACCGCTGTAGACGGCTTGCACAGAGTTGTCGGCCGGGCCGGTGTAGGTCGTGGTGCACGTCGCGGTGTCGGGCGTCAGCTGGCTGAGGGGTACCGCCGAGCAGCCGGAGATAACTCCGCCGGTCGTCGCGAACGAGACAGTTCCCGTCGGCGGGCCGGCATAGGGAGAGATCGGTGTCACCGTCGCGGTGAAGCTGACCTGGTCGCCGACACTGGTCGAGGGGCTCACGGTCGAGACGAGCGAGGTCGTCGTCGGCTGGGCGGGCGCCGAGGCCGGCTGCAGGGTGACGACGAGGATGTTGCGGTAGATCGCGGGATCGGTCGCGCCGATCGTGTACTGCGCGCTCGGGTTCGTTCCGATCGTCGTTCCCGCGTCGGCGAGCGACTTCGGGATCCGGTCGCCGCCGAATACCATCGTCAGCGTGCCGTCCGGGTTCTGCACCACGCTCGGCGCATAGGCACGGCCCGAGTAGTACGCGCTGATGCCCAGCGGGTCATCTGCGCCGTCCGCGAGCTCGCTGTCCTGCGTGGCTGAGGCCGCGAAGGAGTAGTCGGTGCTGATCACCGGCGTCGGGACGGTCCAGTACTCCCCGTTCGTCGAGGTCGAGTAGAAGACCTGGTTGAACGAGTCGCTGTCGCCGTCGGCGGCCCAGGAACCTGACAGGAACAGCTCATAGGTGCCGTTGTTGTCGATGATCGAGCCTGCCGAGCCAACCCAGCGCATCTCGTCGGCGTCGGGGGTCCCGCCGGTGTCGGTTCCGCCGGTGGCAGGGCCGGTCGAGTTTGCCGCATCGTTGTCCGCATAAGCGTTCAGGTTCGACGGGCTGACGGTCTCCGCCGGGTTGTTGATGTCGTCGTACGGGCTGCTAAGGCCGGCGTCCGACGAAGACGAGCAGACCGGGTCAGCGCTCGCCGTCCCGCAGTTGTTCTCACCGCTGATGACGCCGCCGTTGGCGAGCCCGGTGGTTGAGAAGTCCACGCCGTTCGTGGTCCAGGCAACCTGCAGGACGGTAAGGTCCTCGTTGTTCTTGTACAGCTTGCTGACGTTGGTGCTCGAGCCCTCGCCGATCTCGCCGAGCGTCGACGGGCTGACCAGCGCGGCACCCGGTGCGGCCAGGTACGAGTTAGACGCGAACGTGTCGCCGCTGTCGGCACTCGGCACGGTGCAGCCGGAGAAGGCGCCGGTGGACTCATCCAGCCCGGTGCAGGTGACCGGCACGATCGCGGTTGTCCCGGCTGACGTGGTGACGCCGAGAGAGACGGTCCACGGGCCGGCCGAACCGAACGAGGCGAGGTCCACGGAGATGTAGGGCCCAGGTGTCGAGGCGATCG
>JASIGS010000282.1 GCA_030052355.1 Streptosporangiaceae bacterium
CGAGCCAGCTCGCTCACGTGCACCCGTCCGCCGGACAGCTCCGCCACGACCCGCATCCGCTGCGGGTTCGCGACCGCCGTCAGCACGGCCAGGAGCTCGGTCTCCGTGTCCAGCGTTCCGCTCCCTCGTCTATCACCTGTCAGTCAGAACTTACACATGACTGCGCCAGCAGTCAACTGAAATGCGGGCCCGCATCAGAGCCCCGAAGCCAGCTGCGCGTGGATCGAGCGATTCAGCGCCCGCTGGGACTTCAACGGCCTCGGCTACTGGACTGTCCGGCTACGCCCGACCGGCATGCTGCGGGGCGGCACGCTGCCAGCCGACACAGTGATCGGCGTCGGCGGTGCCGAGCGCCGTGCCCGGTTCTGGAACCTGTACTACCTGCTCGACTGGCGGTACTGGGGGCGCGGTTACGGCACAGAGCTCGCACTCGCGGCTCAGCGCGCGGCACTGACAGCGGAACCGGACCTGCCCGTGGTCGCATGGATACACCGGGACAAT
This sequence comes from Streptosporangiaceae bacterium, assembly GCA_030052355.1. The sequence continues at coordinate 502 of JASIGS010000282.1, forward strand.
GCCTCTTCGCAGGCTGTGGCACGGCACCTGGGCCTAAAGGATCATGGCCAGCTAGAGCAGCAGCACTGGAATGGGGAGCCGATGCACCGCTGGGCCGACCGGCCAATGACCCCTGGCTAGCAGCCGAGCGTGGCTTCCGTGCCGCAGGAACGCCCACGCCTCCGAAAGGGAATTCGAATCTATGGTTGAGTTAGACAATAGAATGTCAGTGGCACTCGATAGTATCTGCTATAAGGAGCCTTCGGGCTGTCCGTGAGGTTAAAGCCGACGGAAGGTGGTGCCGATGAGCGACAACCGGTACACCGACGGCACGCGCCCCGACAGCGCCCAGCCCGACCAGCTACGGCCCGACGGCAAGCGGCCCGACGACCTACAGCCCGACAGCCCCCAGCCCGGCGGCGAGTGGACTGGTATCGCGGCGACCCGGGAAGAGTACCGGGCGGCGGTGGCCGACGGGGCGCGCGAGGCCGAGCCGGGGCCTGCCGGGTTCGGCGACGGCGAGCAGTACGACGTGCTGGCCCCCGGTCCGCGGCTCGCCCAGCTCGCCGCCGACGCCGCCGGGTCCGCCATGGGCTGCGCCGGCCTGGACGACGACGAACTCATCGGCGTGCTGTGCGCCTGGCAACGGCTGGCGTCCTGGGCCCAGGCCGGCACCGCAGCCGCCATCACCACCCTGGCCACCCGCCGCGCCGAAGCTGCGGCAGCCCGGGGCGACACCAAGGACCTGGACACTCACGTCCGCGACGAGATCGCCGCTGCCCTGACCATGACCGGGCTGTCCGCGATGCGGCTGCTGGACACCTCGGCCGCGATCACCCGGCGGCTGCCCGGCATCCACCAGGCCCTGGCCGCCGGCAAGATCGACTGGCCTCGCGCCCGGGTGTTCGCCGACGAGCTGTCGGTGCTGGACGACGACGACCTGGCCCGGGAGATCACCGAGCGGCGGCTGCGCTCCGCACCGATCAATACCACCGGGCAGCTGCGCGCCCGGCTTCAACGCGACGTCCTGGACGCCGATCCCGCCGCCGCCGAAGCCCGCCGCGAGCGCGGCCGTCGCCAGACCCGCCTCGAGGTCTGGCATGAAGACTCCGGCAACGCCGCACTGGCGGGCCGCGAGCTGCCCGCCGCGCGGGCCATCGCGCTGCACAAGCAGATCACCGCGACTGCTGAATGGCTCAAAGACCACGGCATCATCGGCTCCATCAACGAGCTCCGCGCCGAGGTCTACCTCACCCTGCTATCCGGCCGCGACCCCGCCACCCTCCTCGGCCCGGACTCCGTCGGCTCCAATACCCGCAGCACCGACACGCCCGCGAGCGACACGGCCGGCAGCGCGCCCGAGAGCGACACGGCCAGCAGCGACCCCAACGCTGCCGACATCGAGCCCGGCGGCCAGGACCCGGCGACCAGCAGCGGTGCCCAGCCAGGGCCGGCCTCGGCTCGCAGCGGCAGGGCAGGCCAGCCCCAGCTAGCCGGCCAGATCAACCTGACCTTTCCGCTTTCGGCCTGGGCCAGGCTGTCTGACGCCTCCGGAGAGGTCGCCGGCTACGGTCCCGCAGACACCGGTACCTGCCGCGACCTCGCCTCCTGGACGGACGTTCTGACCCGCCTGTGCCTGACCCTCACCGACCAGCACGGCAACCCGGTCGCGCACGCCTGCACCAGCGGCCCCGCCCCGCCCCCCGGCCAGCCCGCCATCCGCTGGGCTAAAGGACTGCGAGACAAACTCCAGTACCTGGAGAGCGGGACCTGCGGCCACTCACGCCAGTCGGCCGGCTATCGGCCCCCCGACGGCCTGGCGCACCTGATCAAGATCCGGCAGCGCACCTGCTCCTTCCCCGGCTGCCGCCGGGCCGCCCGATTCTGCGATCTGGACCATAGCCTCGCTTACGACAAAGGCGGCATTACCTGCGAATGTAACCTTTCGCCCCTGTGTCGGCGGCACCATAGAGCGAAACAGACCTTCGGCTGGCACCTCGTGCAAACCGAACCCGGTCACATGACCTGGCAGCTCCCCCACAACCGCAGCTACAAGACCACCGGCGAGCCCTACCCTGCGTAGGGGAGGGGCGCCTCGCTAGCAGCTCAAGCGAGTTGTGCGCGAGGATTGGCAGGTATGGGTCAGCTGATACTGCTTAGGCACGGCGAGACACGGTGGAGCCGATCGGGCCAGCACACCGGCAGAACGGATGTTCCGCTGACTGCCGTCGGCGAGGCCGCGGCCGCCAAGCTCGCGCCAGCCCTGGCCGAGTACCACATCGCCGCTGCCTTTACCAGCCCGGCGAGTCGCGCCTGGCGGACCGCGGAGATCGCCGGACTAGCTGACGCCGAGGTCGATCCCGACCTGCAGGAGTGGGACTACGGCGGCTACGAAGGCCTCACCAGCGAGCAGATCCAGTTGCAGCGCCCAGGCTGGCTGCTGTGGCGCGATGGGGTAATCCCCGGAGACGCGCAGCACCCAGGCGAGACCATCCAGCAAGTTGCCGCCCGCGCTGATGCTGTTCTTGACAGGGTGCAGCCGCTGCTGGCGAACGGCGACGTCGTGATCGTCTCGCACGGCCATCTGCTGCGGGTACTGACGGCTCGCTGGCTGCGGCTCAAGCCGATAGAAGGCCGCTGCTTCCGGCTCGATACCGGGACGATCAGCACGCTCGGGTCCGAGCACGATGAGCCGGTGATGACATCTTGGAACGTCCCGCCGCCGAAGCAGCCGGCGTAGTTTTGGCAGCATGAGCGACAGCCTCCCGC